>CAJXJZ010000022.1 GCA_913055745.1 uncultured bacterium
GTAATTCTCCAATATTTGACTGTGATTTGATATAATTTGTTATATCGCTAATGACACTCCTTTTTGCATCTGTAAAACTGCTATGTATTCTATGTTCAAATTCTCTTATATCTGCATCAAGTTTAACTCTCCCCGCACCAACTATAGTACCTATATGAAAAGCAATAGAAATTTCCCCTCCTTTTTCCCTCTTTTTATTTAAATCATCCTTTTTCGTATTCGTATCTTCCTTTTTTTCTTCCCTCTTTTTCGTATTTTCATTCTTTTTTAAATCTTCTTCTTCCATATCCTCCTCCTGTTTTCTTTATCTGTCATGTTTTAAGATGCTAACTTTAAACTATCTTCCCCACTCTTAAAGCCCTATACTTATTTTACCACTTCATTTTTTAGCCTATTCTTTATTTCCTCAATCTCAGATTCCATCTTGCCCTGCCAGGATTTAAGATATTCAAGTGCATTTTCACGCGATTTTATCTCATTCTTTAATTTCTCTATATCTATTTTTCCTTTCCTTATATCATCTCCAACCTTTCTTATATTCTGTTGTAGCTCCTGAAGGTAAGTTTGAATCCTCCCAATAATTCCCCTCCAATTATTATCTATCTCCTCTCTAATTTCCCCAATTATCCTATTTTCAATATCATCAAAGGCTTCGTTAATAGTGGGAATTACCAATCCTTCATACTCCTCTTTTGTTGCCCCTTTTCGTGTCCAAAAGAGGAATTTTTTTGTATGTTTTTTGAGATTCTCTCTGGAAAGTTCACTGAAATCTATATTTTCTAAGATTTCACTTATAGAAAATGTCTGGTATATGAGGTCTATTTCCTCCTCCAAATCAAATCTATCTCCCATTTCTCTCTTAAACTCATTCAATGTTTCCTCAATTTCAGTTATTAATTTTCTTAATGCTGTTCTATATTCACCCTCTATTATATTTCTCACTTCCTTTTCAATTCCATGCCTGGCTCTAAACCCAAGCACATTCTGTAATTCTCCAATATTTGACTGTGATTTGATATAATTTGTTATATCGCTAATGACTCTTTTTTTTGCATCTGTAAAACTGCTACTTATTCTATTTTCAAATTCGCTTATCTCCTGGCGAAATTTCTTCTTGCCCTTTTCCTCCTCTCTGCTTAGTTTTTGGCTTATTTGTTTTAACTCTTTTAAATCAGATTCTCTTTCCCTTTGAGTTTTTAATGCTGACTCTAATTTTCCCTTTGTCTGGCTCAGTGCCTGCTCTTCCACAAATACCTTTTGTTTAATTATAGCGCTTATAATATCTAAATGAGATGATAAAAGTCCTTTTCCCTTATTCTGAACAAGATGCCTGGATATTGCACTCTTTAGTTCATCAATATATCCTCCATTCCTAATCATTTCATCTGGAATATTCTCTTCATAGAACATGAGGTCTTCATCCAATTCCTTTCCCTTACTCCTTAATTGGTTAATTAGGGCAGCAATGGCTGATACAAAGTATATCTTTTTGCCTTCCAATAGTTTTCTATCCTTAAGTCTCTTATCATTCCTTAGGTTCGTCTCAATGTAGTTTTCTATAGCAAATTTGCTTTCTTTTTCTATTGTATCAATCTTATTGACAACAAAGATGAGGTAGTCACTGCTTATGTTGAGATACTTATCAATAAACTCTAAATCGTCCACACTTAATGCTTTGCCTGCGTAAAAGATATACACAACAGCATTGGATTTATCTACCCATTTAAGTGTTCTCTCACTCCTTACCTCATTTGGGTCATTGGTCCCTGGTGTATCCACTATCAGTAAATCCTTTAACATAGGAGATGGGTATTCTATCTCTACCTCCCTTACAAACGGTGAATACTCCCCGTCAGCGGATACCAATCTCCAAAGGTCTTTTATGCCAAACTCTCTTGAGACTCCTTCATCTTTGATAATACTACTTATGCTTACCCCTTTTTCTGCTGACCTTTTTACATATTTTTCTATATCCTCTTTATAGCGTGGCAATGCCTCTATTCTCCTCCATTCCTCTGCGTTATAAAAATGCGCCACTACCCTGGGCCTCTCTCCATACCTTATAATGTTTAATGTTGCTGTTGTTGGTACATCGTTAGAAGGTAATACATTGTCCTCAAACAAAATGGTATTTAAGAGGGTAGATTTGCCTGTCTTTATCTGTCCACAAAAACTCACATAAAAGACCTCATTTTGAAGGTTGGTCTTTTGCCTCTTAATAAACTCTTCATCATACCGATTATCTTCTGTGATGACGGGCAAGATGTGCTTATCCAATACCTCATCATACATACTAAGGATCTTGCTTTTATATTCTTTGTATTCTTTTAGCATCTCAGTCATTTTATAATACCTCCTCTAATCTTTTTATTTTATCCTCAGCCTTTTTATAACCTGCATTGACCATATTTATCCGTTCTTCAAAAAACTGAGAAAAAATGGCCTTTAACAAGTCTACATATTTTTCATCTGATATTGCAATGTCTATAATAGTGGTCAATTCCTTCTCAATCACATTCCAATCTATCTTATTTGATAAATCTGGTACATCATATGCATCAAAGAAGTTTAAGAGTTCCGATGCCCAATCATTTATAGTTCTCCCTACAGCAACCACTCCATTCCATGTAGATTCTATAAAAAAGTTATTTATCAAGAATAAATGTTCCCAAAAACGCTCCCATCGTGGGTCATTTTCCGTAGCATCATCGCTAAAATCAAATTCTGCTAATTTATCAATCAATTTATCAAAATTATCATGCTTATCTTCTCCATCTGGTAGTACAGAATATACTTTCTCCCACAAATCTTGACCAAATTCCGCTACATAGTTTTGGAAATTTTCATAAAGTTTTTCCCATTCTTCATCTGACAATTCCTTTGTTCGCACTGGGTAGGAGCCAAGGTCAAAAAGGTTATCTCTAAAATAACTAAACACATGGTCCCTAAATGCCGGTGTTTCATTTTTGAAGACCCTCTCAAGCCTATTATTAAATCTCCTTTTCACTTTTCTTATCTCTGCATAATTTTTTCTTATCCTATTATTCAAGGTATTCACCTTGTCCCTTATCCTATGTTCAATTTCTATTTTCTCTTTGTTTAGTTGTTCTCTTGTCCTTTCTATCTCCTTTCTCTTATATTCACCAACCTTCCTCCTTATATCGTCTATATAACCCTTTAACTGCTCATGTTGCCATTTATATTTAGCGTACCTCGTTATGCTTTTTTTATTTGATACTTCATTCGCAACATCTTCTATCTTTTGTATAAATGCATTATTTAATCGCTCTCTATCATGTTCTTTATAGTTATCTATGTATTCCTTAACCACATTTAATAGTTCGCTCTCCTTATCAGAGGTGATCTTCCCTGCTTTTTTCCACTCCATAACTTTGCGAGCAGAATAGTGGAATATTTGATCAAATGCATATTCTTCGTTATTAATGTGTGCTGCCACACTTTGCCAACTACTCGGACGCACTGTATCCACCTTGTTTAATATCAATACAACAGGTATGCGCAATCGGCTTTTTATGGTATTTTCTATAAAGTTTAAAGCCCTGCGACCCAAACTACCCTGATTGATGTCCAACACCCAGAAGATTAAATCAAGTTCATCCAACACCTCAGAGGCCCTCTCTGTCTCTTCCTCATTTATAGACTCAAGTCCAGGGGTATCATAAAAATTGACCTTCTGTAATACCTCAAGTGGTAGTTGCACCTCTATATACTTTATATCGCGTACATCACGCAAACCCTTTATATAGGACTTAAGTTCATTTACCCCATCTCTCTTTCTTTGATATTCTTTCAAAATCTCATACTCTCTCTCATTAATAGGTATTCTCTTATCATTCCTCAACACAATATACATCTTGCGGTCAAGCCCATATCTGAGTTTCGTGGTAAACGCGGTTGTTGGAGATATATTGATGGGTAAAAGGTCTTCATTTATCAAAGAGTTTAATATAGAGGACTTTCCCGAACTAAAAGCACCCAAAAGGCCTACATTTAGGGATAATTCATCATTCTCTATGAGATTTTCCTTTTGCCTTAGCCTATCGTATTGTCCTTTTATGCTAAGTAATATATCCTGCTCTTCCTTAAAAACAATGCCATCTGGGTCTAAGGCATAAAGTTCTGTCATTAGGGCATGTATATCATTCTCTTTAGACATTTAGCCTACCCCCTTTTACATAACCCCTATACAATCCTTTATGATATTTATGTCCTTTTGTATCTCTGCTCTACTCTTTTTCGCATCAAACTTCTTGCTTTTCATCTCTTTTTTCGTCTCATTATATACGCTATCAAGTTCATCAAGTTTTCTCTTTATTTCATTTAACTGACTGTTTACTACATTCTGTTCTATATCATCCATTATTAGGTTTACTGCATTGTAAATGCGACTTTCAAGTTTTTCCCTTACTTTACCTTTTAGCAATGAAGGAAGTATTATCCTTTTTATCTGTTCCAAAGGGTCTATTTGCCTTACCAGATCACCGACTTTCTTAGCGAACGATGCAACGGAGTTTTTATTCTTTGCATTCTTAAACACCTTTTTCACCATAACCTCACTAGCTCCTGCAAGAGCCTCTCCTGCCTCTATTCCAGCCCTTGCCCCTGGAAATATCCAAGCTACAAGCAAGAAAGAGGCTATCTGCATTATACCATCTACAACACTTCTTATCCTCTTCGCAAATTCAAGATCAAAATATTCAGGTAAATATCCCTCTATCTCTGCTTCGTACTCTGAAAAATAATTACCTATTTGCTGTTTCAAGAATGAATCTATCTCTCCTGTCATATTTAATACATCACTTTCTATATCTCTATCCTTTTTGTCTTTTAGTTTATCCGTTATTATACTTACATATTTGTCAATTATAACTCCTAATCTATCAGATACCCTCTCCCTCATCTCATCAAAGGATTTTTTCAATTTCTTAGATTTTTCAACAAACTCATCCTGTTTTTGGGTTATATCTTTTATTTTCTCCCTATATTCATCATCTGAGAACTGGAAGGCTTCTATCTTTTTTGTTAAAATGTTTGTCATATCTGAAAATACACTCTTTAACTCATCGTATTTTCTCTTTGTTTCTATTTCCTGCTTCTCTTTATAGACATAGTTTGTGAGAAAGTTCTCAAAATCTTCTATCCTACTCTTTTTTATTTTTTCTCTATTACCTTCTACAACACCATCAAGCGCCTCTTTAGCAGACAACATGATAAAAACAGGGTCTGGTATAAGGTCTGACACAGATTCTATAAACCCTTGCTTTATTTTTTCAAGACTTGACTCTGGCTTTGTATCTATACGATTTATTATGAACCTTATTTTTGATAAAAGCACATTATTTCCAAGAAGGTTTTCTTTTAGAAACCTCTTTAAAGAAGATGGCACAGCACCTTGATTTATATCAATCAAGATAAATGCTGCATCAACAAATGGAAGATATCCAAATGTTATATCATCGTGCATTTCATTGAGAGAGTGAATACCTGGCGTATCAACAATTACATAACCCTTTTTTATTACATTGTTTTCAGGCACAAAAACCTTTATTTTCTTATCACCTGTATCCTGAACCTCACTTGAAAGGTTCTCCAACGAGACCTCTTTTACTACATCCTTTCCGCTCTCATCCTTGTATTCTTTAATTATCTTGACATCAGTCTCATCTGTGGCATAAATCTCTGTTATGGCTGCTGTCGTAGGGGTGGAAAACATGGGTAATAGATTTTTTCTCAATAGTGCATTGACCAAGGTCGTTTTGCCTGAATTGAACTCCCCTAAGAAGGCGATTTTTACATCTATGGGCTCATCCAGTATATCGTTTATCTGTTTTGTATAATCTTTCAACTCAGGGTATTTTTTAGACACATCCCCTACCTTCTTTATACACTCCATGACATTCCTCCTTTATTTAAAATGCTCGAAAAAATTATAATGCAGGTTTGACAGTCTATCAATATTATTTTTGTTGATATTAAACATTTGAACTTTTTAATTCGTTTTTTGAAGTAAAGTAATTAATGAGGGTAGTGAAATTGCCGTATGATTTTTGTACTTTTATCATCGTAAATTTATACAATCTCAATACTTTTTAAATAATTATCTCTTTTTTATCTATTCGTTATTTCCCAATAGATGTGCGAGGCATAATCCGAAGATTTCTACTGAACCTGGATCAGAAATGGCAAAGAAATAGCCCCTCTGCCTTCCTTCTTTATATACTTCTATGCCATTTTCAAAACAGTTATAAGACAAGATTTTATTTAAATTTATGCTTACTGGCTTATGCCCTGGGTAGGGATGGAGAAAAAGCCTCTTTGAGGTAATAAGGAGCACACCTCTTGATGTCTCTACAAGTCTATCTTCTTTCACTATGTGCCCTTTATGTGCACCAACTCTATAGTAAACCCCCTTCGCAATTCTAAAACTTATACCATGAGACCCTCCGCTATATCCCATACTAACTGAACGAAGTTCCTTAAGGATTGCATTATCTGCAAAGTGCACAACCTCTCCCCTTTTCAAGATAACAGGTGATGTTCCTATTATTTTCAGGTCTATCTCTGGTAAAGTCCCTCGTTTTCTTATTGAATTGACATAAATATAGGGTCTTATAAGTTCATTAAATCTTGCCTCCCTATCTGTTAAATTGATAGTTTTTTGGAGTTTTTGTAAGGCATCAATCTCTTCCTCAGAAAGTTCTTTATCAGATAGGAACAGGTTGTAGACATTGAAATAGAATTTAACTTGTGTTTTTTTATCCTGTGCCTTTAAAAATTCAATTTGATAATCCTTCAGTTCTTTGGTGTCTAAGAACTCTCTTTCTATTCTGGCAAGTTGGGCCTTACGCTCTTTTTCCCACTTACCACAAAATATCATCCTCAAAAGGAGAGGTAATTTTAGACCATACTTTTGACAAAAACCTTTCATCTTTTATCAATCCTATTTTTATAATGCTTTAGAATAAATTTCGTATACTGAGTTTGTACTAACCGCATGAAGTAAAAAGTCAATCCAGTCAACGGATAATCTACGGGAATGGTAGGCACCAATGGAGTTATACTTTATTAAATGATTCATAGCAGTCTTTCAGAAACTTTAAAAAAGAGTCCGATGTCACATCAAATTCTTTATCAATCTTCAATATAACTGTATCATAATAACTATTCTTATCTCTTATCTCAACTAATCCACTTGACTCACTGACACATAGTGTCTCTGAGATTTTTTTAGCGTCCATGTCACCCTTCTTTATGGTGGCATTCAAAACAAGTAGAGTTTTACGAGTTTTAATAGATATCCAAATGTGGTTCCTTTCTTTAAATGAAACATAGAATTTTTGATTCCAAATTGGACCTTCAACTGTATCAAAATTCTCATTAATAATACTATTTATTTGGATTAACTTATCTTTGATTTCTTCTCCACACCTTTTATTTAGATGCCACTCTTCACCATCAGTCAACCATGGTCTATCTTGTTTATAAGCATGCTTGCCGATTTCAAATTTTTCAGTTGTAGAAATAGGAAGAATTACTTGAGGGAATAGAAATAGGCTCTCATTATCTTTAAATAGAGAAACTTCAATTATCTTAATGTCTACACTGTGTTTCCTTAACCATAAAGCAACAGAACCCAGTTTTTCATTTAATTTACTCCCAACGATTATTATTCGTTGATCTTGATTTAAGTCAGGTGTTTCATCAATGCCTAAACTTGAACAAAATTCTTCAAACTTCTCAATAAAATTAAACTCTTTTTCTCCTTTTTCAGAAAAATAATTATTAGCTTGTTTTTCTAAATCATCATATTCCCACCTTGAGACGTAAGACGCATACCTTAAAGATTGAAAATCAACAGGTTCTTTAAGTATCCCTTTTTTTAATTCAATTATGACTACATTCCCAAGTGGGTCTAAAGCCAATAAATCTATTCTATCATTAACTTCTGGGATTTGGACCTGTCTCCCTATTATTAGTAACTCCTCACCTAGTATGGAGGGGTCATGTTCTATCCAATCCTCTAAATTTTTTTCCAAGAGTTCTTCTAAAACTAATTCTGTTTGATCTACTTTTTCAACCACTTTCCCTTTTATTTTATATAACATTCACTCTGTCTCCTTGTTAAAATCAAATTAAATAATTTCATCTTCTCCGTACAAATTAACAATAATTTAAGTATACATGTTAGTATATACTAAAAACAACAAAAAATCAAACTTTTTTAAATCATCTATACACTCATCTTTATCATTCAATCTCACAATTCCATGCCTTTTGCAAATTATGCGATTTATCTCTTATTAAAGGTTTTGAAAACATCTGATAGAAAACTGACTATCTCTTCGGCTCCCTTCTTACTTCTCCTTTTATACTCTTTCCACTCCTTGTATTTTTCAATGTCTTTTTTAACCATTTTGAGACAGAGTACCAAAACTGCGGCATCATCAATCTGACCTATAACTGGTATAAAATCAGGGATTACATCAAAGGGATTAATAATATATGCTAAGGCTGCACCTATTGCTGCAATAGTCCACCAGGGAACATCTGTGTATTCACCATTTATATAATCCTTTATAAGTGCGTAAAAGGTCTTCACATCTTCTAAATAATCGACAAGTGGGCCATACTTTTTTACTCTGTCAATTACCTTATTCTCCTTGTTTATCAAGTCTTTTATATCCTCTCTTGTGATTTTACTTCTCTCCTCATCAAACATCTTTTTTACATCATCCTTCATATCAACCTCCTTTTTACATGTTATTTTATACTATAATTTTTGCGTTCTGTCAATATTTTATTTTTCCTTTGATAAAATGTATATCCGTCTTGATTACCTTATAATTTATTTGTGTCTTTGGAGAAAAGATATGTAAGAATAGCAAGAATCAAGAGGGTATTTGATCTTGTTTTGTCTGTTCCACTTTTTATTTTGGCACTGCCCTTTATGGCTATAATTTATTTGCTCGTATGGATATTCATGGGAAAGCCTGTTATTTTTAAACAAGTGCGAATGGGATGGTTGGGTAAGCCTTTTCGGCTTTATAAGTTTAGAACAATGACAGAAGAGAGAGCGCAAGATGGTAAACTTTTGCCTGACTATATGAGAATAACCACCCTTGGTAAATTTTTAAGGTCTTTGAGACTTGATGAACTTCCACAGTTGATTAATGTTATCAAAGGAGACTTAAGCCTTATTGGTCCAAGACCTGTTCCACCTGATATTTTTGAAAAAAAGGCCTATTTTCAGGGTAAAAGAACATATCTTAGGCCCGGTATAACAGGACTTGCTCAAATTGAGGTCTTTAATAGAGAGCCATGGGATGTTAAGGTAAAATATGACCTTAAATACATTGAAAATTGGAATATCTTGATGGACATAAAGATTGTTTTTATAACACCAATTAAGGTAATAAAAGAGTTTTATATTGCTATGAGAGAAAACGGAAACACAGGTCCATCAGAACAGACCCGAAAATAGCCCTTTTCCTTTCTTCTTTTTACGCCACAACCTGCGCATATACCAAGTCCACACCCCATCATACTCTCAAGTGATACATAGGTATTTTCTAAACTGTATTTTCTCTTTTCCTCAAGTGCCTTTAACATTGGCAAGGGACCACAGGCATAAATTATCTCTTTATTGGTATCTTTTATATAATCCGTTGGGAATCCTTTTTTTCCATAACTTCCATCTTCTGTTATTATTTCTGCATCCTCAAAATAATTCTCAAAAAGGCCCTCAATGTATGTGGGAAATCCTATAATAAATCTTAAAAATCCATATTTTCTTGCATAAAAATAAAGGGGTGCAACACCACTTCCACCACCTATTAAAATGACTTTATCTTTTTTATCTTCAAATCCGTTGCCAAGTGGACCAAGTATTTTTACTCTATCTTCTAAGTTCATTGAAAAAAGTTTTGATGTTGTTCTACCTACTTTTTTTATGAATAATGCCAATCTATTATTCTCTGAATAGAATATAGAAAATGGCCGTGCAAGGAGAGGGTCTTTCTCATCGTCTAATTTTAACATGATAAATTGGCCAGGGAGCGCGTTTTTGCCTATATTCTGGGTGTCAAAAACAAAGATGCCAAAGTCTCCAAAAATACGCCTTTCTATAAGAAGGCTATTTTCTGAGTAAATCTTTTGTGGCACTTGCTACCTCTTTCACCATTTCATAGTCCATATCAGGATAAAGAGGGAGGGTGATTTCTCTGTATGCAACGCTTTCTGTTAAAGGAAGTGTGTATGCCCCTAATTTTTCTTTTATCGCCGTGAATGTATGCACAGGCCTATAATGCCAGGAGGTTTGAATGCCCTGTTCTGCAAGTCCTTTTATAACTTGCTCACGTTTTTCTTGTGGAACGAGTATGCAAAATATGTAATTTGAACTATGTTCTATATCCCAAAATGGTATTTTAACCTCTTCAATATCAGAAAATAACTCTCTATAGAGTTTAACGAGTCTCTTTCTTTTTTGGTTCATACTATCTAATTTTTTTAATTGAACCCTCCCTATTGCTGCCTGTAGTTCAGTGGGTCTATAGTTATAACCTATTCTTACAATGTCATACATCATATAGTCTTTTTTATAACGCTCATAGGCAAGATGTGTCATGCCATGGGAACGCAAGAGTTTTGCCTCTTTGTATATCTCTTTATCAGAGGTTACAAGCATGCCACCTTCACCTGTTGTCATGTTTTTGTTTGCATAGAGGCTGTAAACCCCCACTTTGCCGAATGTGCCACATTTTTTGCCATTTAAAGTGCTCCCATGGGCATGTGAACAGTCTTCAATTAGCGTTATTTCCTTTTTGCGGCATAAATCTGCAAACTCAGAAAGCCCCTCCATAAACCCAGCCACAGGAACAAATACGGCAAAATCAAACTGATCTTTGTCAAGTTCCTTATAAGACAGATTTAAATTTTCCTCATTTGTGATCTCTCCAAAGACTATATCTGCACCCTGCCAAATAAGTGGGGTTATTGTTGATACAAATGTATATGATGGAACAAGAACCCTGCTATTTTCTTTTATGCCTGCGGCAATATACGCCACATGCAAAGCGGCTGTTCCACTTGAAAAAAAGAGGGCATATTTTGTTCCAACATATCTTGCGAACTCCTCTTCAAACCGCTCGGTCTCTTCCCCTAAGGTAATCCAATTAGTGCCTAAGACAGAAAGCAACGCCTCTTTCTCTTCCTTCCCAAAGGAGAGATCAAAAAGAGGTATCTTCCACCCTTTCTTAATGGTCTTTTTCTCTTCCTCTGTCAAATCTCTTTTTGTCAGAGTAACGATGCCTTCTATGCTCTTTTTTATAGTGGGGATCTGCCTCTCTCATAGATAGTTTAAATCTTCCCGTGTCATCTATATCAATAACTTTTACGGTAATCTCTTGACCAACTCTAAGGACGTCCTCTACCTTATTTATCCTTTCATTGGATATTTCTGAGATGTGCAAAAGCCCTTCCTTACCAGGCAAAACCTCAACAAAGGCACCAAAGTTGGTTATTCTTATAACCTTACCCTTATAAATCTTGCCCAATTCAACATCTTCTATTAGGCCCTCTATAATGTGTTTTGCCTTATTGACCTTATCCTTTGTTTCTCCTGAAATAATAACAAAACCCTTGGTATCATCAATATCAATCGTGGTATTCGTTTCTTCTATAATACTTTTAATGGTTCTACCACCTGCCCCTATAATAAGGCCTATTTTATCAGATGGTACTTTCAACATAGAAACTTTTGGTGCGTACTTTGAAACCTCTGGCCGTGGTTTATCAATGGTCTTTTTCATAATATCGAGGATATACATCCTCGCCTCTCTGGCTCGTTCAAAAGTTTCTTTAATAATTGAAAGTGGGAGCCCTCTTCTCTTTAGGTCCAGTTGTATGGCATTTATGCCTTTGTCAGTACCTGCAATTTTAAAATCCATATCACCAAAATGGTCTTCAAGGCCAAGAATATCAGTGAGCAACCTATACCTTTTGCCATCACTTACCATGCCAGTGGAGATGCCTGCGGCCATGTTTTTTATGGGTACTCCTGCATCCATAAGTGAAAGTGTGGCACCGCAAACAGAAGCCATTGAGGATGAGCCATTGGATTCAAGTATATCTGATACTACCCTTATTGTGTATGGAAACTCTTCCTCATCTGGAATAAGAGGGGCTATGGCCTTTTCTGCAAGGTTCCCATGACCTATCTCTCTTCTTGATGGTCCTCTCAATGGCTTTATTTCCCCTGTTGAAAATGGGGGAAAGTTATAGTGTAAAATAAACCTCTTTTCCTCCTCTGGGTCCATTTCTGAAAGTTTTTGGACATCCTCTTTTGTACCAAGTGTGGTGACTACAAGTGCCTGTGTTTCGCCCCTTGTAAACAATGCTGAGCCGTGTGTCCTTGGGAGGACTGAAACCTCAGTGGTAATTGGTCTTATGTCTTTTTCTCCTCTACCATCTGGTCTTTTTCCTGTCTCAAGTATTCTCGTCCTCGTAAGTTTCTCTTCTATTTCCATTAATGCCTGGGATATTTCAAGTTCCTTGTCTGGATACTCTGAAAGGAGTTTTTCTTTAATCTCATTTTCTATAAGTTGAACTTTTTGGCTGCGTTCCTGTTTTTTCACAGTGAAAATGGCATCTAATATCGCCTCTTTATATTCCTTTTCTATCTTCTCATACATTTTCTCTGGCACTTCAATGCGGGTATATTCGTATTTTTCAACAGGGCCTACCTCTTCGGCAAAAGACCGCTGAAAGTCTTCAAGCTCTTTTATATATTTAAGCGAGTATTCCAATGCATCGTAAACGATGCCCTCTTCTACCTCATGGCCACCAAACTCAATCATATTTATTTCACCGTCTGAGCCTGAGACAAAGAGGTCAAAATCGCTGTTCTGAAGTTCTAAATTGCTTGGATTTATGACAAAATTCCCTTCTACCCTACCGAGTTTCAATGCCCCTATTGGCCCATCAAATGGTATCGGAGAGCACATAAGAGCCACTGATGTCCCTAATAGAGCAAGAGGAAGTGGGTCGTTTTCCATATCATAGGAGAGAAGGTATGCAATGACCTCAACCTCATCCACCATATTTTTGGGAAATCTTGGACGGATTGCTCTGTCTATTGCCCTTGAATAGAGTATCTCCCTATCATGTGGTTTTCCTTCTCTTTTAATGTATCCACCTGGTATTTTCCCTGCAGCATAAGCCTGTTCTCTGTATTCAACAAGTAATGGCAAAAAATCCCTCTTTTCAAGCACTTTTTTGTGTACGACTGTTATGAGAACTACTGTATCTCCATATCTTGCCACACAAGAAGCATCTGCTTGTTTTGCTAACTTCCCTGTCTCAAGAGTTAGCGTTCTCCCTGCGAACTGTATGCTTTTACGGACTGTGGACATGCTATCTTATCCCCAATTCTTTCTTCAGGGCGATATATTTTTCATAATCCTTTCTTTCAAGGTAGCGAAGAAGTCTTTTTCTCCTTCCTACCAATTTCATAAGTCCATAACGCGTATGAACATCCTTTTTATGTATTTTCAGGTGCTCTGTAAGGTCCTTTATTCTCTTTGTCAAAATGGCTATTTGGACCTCTGGCGAGCCTGTATCCTTCTCATGTATCCTATATTTTGAAATAATCTCCTTTTTTATTTCTTTATCCAATGGCATAACTTTAAACCTCCTTAGTTTTTAACTTATTGTAGATTAGTATTTTAACTTTAAAACAGCGGACAATCAAAAACATTACATTTTTAGATTGAAGAGTTTCTTACCACCCTTCTCGCATGCCTCCTTCAGTTCTGAAAGCAATGCCTCTTTATCTTTTATACCCTGTTCATCTGCGATCTCTCCAAGTGTACCCCAAACAGGCTCACCACATGCTATACATGAAAGCCCATACTTAAGGCATATCTTTATGGCATCTTCACAGTTTGCAACAAGGTCTTCTATGGAAATGTCCCATGTTATTTCCATAATATACCTCCTATGTTCCCTCCTTGTAAGAATTTAGATATTTTACCTGCTCTTGTGTAAGGGTATCTATCTCAACCCCAAGCGTTTTAAGTTTCAATGAGGCAATGTGCCTATCAATTTCTTCAGGAATTTTATAGACCCTGTTTTCAAGTTTTCCCCTATTTTCAAGCAAAAACTTTGCAGAAAGTGCCTGGTTGGCAAACGACATATCCATCACCTCTGAAGGATGACCCTCTGCTGCACTAAGATTACAGAGCCTTCCCTGTGCGATTAAATATATGTCTTTATTAAAAATGTGTATTTTCTCCAGCCCTGCTCTTATCTGCTCCCTCTCTGCCATATTTTTATAGATGCCTTTTACATCTATCTCAACATCAAAATGCCCCGAATTTGCAAGTATGACACCGTCTTTCATACGTTTGATATGTTCTAAGGTGATAACATGCTTATCGCCAGTTACAGTAATGAAAATATCACCGAGTTTTGCGGCATCTTCCATTTTCATTACTTCATTTCCATCCATATATGCCTCAAGAGCCCTTACGGGGTCTACCTCTGTAACAATAACCCTTGCACCAAGACCTTTTGCCCTCATTACAACACCCTTTCCGCACCAACCATAGCCAGCAACAACAACGGTCTTCCCAGCAATTAACAGATTTGTTGCCCTTATAATACCATCAAGAGTAGACTGCCCTGTACCGTATCTATTGTCAAAAAGGTACTTGGTATGGGCATCATTCACTGCAATTACAGGAAATTTCAACACCCCATCCCTTTCCATGGCTTTAAGCCTTATAACACCTGTTGTGGTCTCCTCTGTACCACCTATTATATCCTTATACAGCCCTGATGAATGGACATAATTTGTAAGGTCTCCACCATCGTCAAGGATAATATGTGGTTTTTTGTGGGCAACCGTCTTTATATTCTCATAATAACTCTCATTGCTCTCACCCTTAATTCCAAAAACAGCAATACCGTAATCTGAAACTAAGGATGCAGCAACATCATCTTGAGTTGAAAGTGGATTGGAGGGCGCAAGATACACATCCGCTCCACCTTTTTTCAATGCAATTACAAGATTTGCGGTTTCTGTTGTTATATGCAATGATGCCGAAATACGAATACCTTTAAATACCTTATCTTTTTCAAACTCTTCTGAAAGATAGGACAAAACACCCATTCTGGTTTTTGCCCACTCTATTCTTTTCTTGCCCAACTTGTTAAGAGATAAATCTTTTACCTTATACTTATCCATGGATTAACTCCACAAGGTCTCTTGCTGCATCTGTTTTTTCCCAGCAGAACCCTTCTTCTTCACGGCCAAAATGGCCATAGACTGCTGTTCTTTTATAAATAGGTCTTAAGAGATTTAATTCCTTTATAATCCCTCGTGGCGTGAGGTCAAACCTCTTTCTTATAGCCCTTACGAGTTCTTCCTCTGGTATATCTGATGTGCCAAATGTATCAACAAAGATAGCAACAGGCTCTTCAACCCCTATGGCATAGGCAAGTTGAACCTCCACCTTTTTTGCGAGTTTTGCTGCGACAATGTTCTTTGCTATGTATCTTGCCATATAGGCGGCAGAGCGGTCAACCTTTGATGGGTCTTTTCCTGAAAAACACCCACCACCATGACGGCCATAGCCACCGTATGTATCCACCATTATCTTTCTACCTGTAACCCCTGTATCTCCAACAGGTCCTCCAGTGATAAAAACACCTGTTGGATTGATGTAGTACTTTGTTCTATCATCCCGCATATCTTCTGGTATCACCCTATTTATTACCAACTCTCTTATATCTTCTTCAAGTTTATGATATTTTACGCCACTATCGTGCTGTGCCGATATAATTACTGTATCCACCCTTTTGGGTCTTCCCTCACTATCATATTCAACCGTAACCTGAGATTTTCCATCAGGCCTTAAATATGGCAGAACCCCATTTTTACGTACATCGGCAAGCCGCCTTGCGAGTTTGTGGGCAAGCATTATAGGCATGGGCATAAGTTCAGGTGTTTCATCCACTGCAAGGCCAAACATAAGCCCTTGATCACCTGCCCCACCTTTATCAACACCAATAGCAATATCATGAGACTGCTCTTGAATGGATGATATAACAGCCATAGACTGATGCTCAAATCCATATTCTGGCTTTATATATCCTGCATCTTTAACAACGCTCCTTGCAATTTTGGGAATATCTACGTAGCTTTTTGTGGATATCTCTCCTGCAACAAAAACAAGGCCCCTTGTAGTGAGTGTCTCAACAGCCACCCTCCCCTCTGTATCCTTATCCAAAATAGCATCCAGAATAGCATCTGATATTTGATCACAGAGTTTATCTGGATGCCCTTCTGTCACAGACTCTGATGTAAAAAGTTTTCCCATCTAATTCCTCCTTTTCAAAAATTTGTTCTTATACCAGCATAAAGAACCCCTTCTGCCTCGCGGAAGGTTTTCCTATCCAGGGGTCTATATCCTATAACAAATTGCCCTTCATTACCACTTGTCCCCCTTCTTCCCACGCCGAAAAGCATCTCAATCATTGGATGGATGCTGTAATGCATTGACACACCTGCATAACCTGTGATGTCCATAAATACATACATCTTGCCCACTCTTTTTATTACTCTTTTGATATTTGCCTTTATATCGTATTGAAAATCATGTCCTGTCGTGAGCCACCATATATCAGGATGTCTTAAGAAAAACCCCAACTCCACAAAGTAAAAGAACCCATTTTGAGGTATCTTAAAAAAATCATCGTGATTTTTCATGCCAATCCTTATTTTGTTCCAGTAAAGGGAACGGTCAACGGGTGCATCAATAGTATGATAGCATGGATGGTCAAGGAAAAGGTAATAAACCCTACTTGAGTGAGACTTACTAAGTCCACCTGTTATGAGATAGTCTGCCTGTTGCGGGTCAAGTTGAATTATTCCTTTATCCCTACCAAGCCAGACAAGTTCAGAGCCCCCTCCCCAAATGGAATATCCATTATCCCATCTATAAAACTCAGTCAATATATACACCCTTGCCACTGCGCTTCGCCTCTTTAACGTTCCTCCAAACTTGTACATATATCCTGTACCATGTACCAAAAAGGTTGCACCTTTGGCAAATAGACTCGTACTCAGTAATAACATCCAAAGCACTTTTTTCCTCATAACTTTACCCTATGTTTAATCTTTAATTATAAAGCACTTATGAAGTATCTCTTAAAAGTATCCTGCTTTTTTAGCAAAGTGGTATCTCTTCAATGTAATAAATCCTCTCTGCATCGTAAAAGTATTTAAGTGGAAGTACCAAAACACCTTTTTTTATTGCTGTATAAAAAGCATCTTTAAAGGCTCTATCGGTTTCTTCATTTGGCGCAAAACACCGTGCTTTCTTATGCATAACTACAAATACAAGCCAGGCATTATAGCCTTTTTTTATCCCTTCAATCAATTCATAAATATGTCTTACCCCACGAAGTGTTGGTGCGTCGGGAAACAGGGCAACATCTTTTTTCCTAAGTGTGCATCCTTTCACCTCTACAAGAATCCTTTTTTCATCCTCTCTTAATTGAAAATCCAGCCTTGATTTTCCAAACTTCACCTCTTTTGTTATGTTAAAACCTCTTCTTTTAAACATTGGGACCTTTTCTATGGTATTCTTAAATATTTCACTATGATACGATGAATTCGTCAATATCCACTCCCCATCAAAAAAAGCAGCAATAATATCCCACTCTGTCCTTCTCTTACTATTCTTCGCCCTTTTAAGTAAAATGCTGTTCCCCTTATATAAAAGTTCACTGAGTCTTCCTGTATCATGGATATGTGCCTCTACCACCTCATTTCCTACTACCACTCTGGCTACAAATCTGTTAATCCTTTCAATAAAAATGCCTTTTTTATCATAGGGAAGATGTAAAACCTCAATCATCATGAAATCTTTTACCTATTTCTTCCATAAGTTCCTTTGTAATAAGCGTGTATTTTTTGCCATCTATTTTTATTATTGCACCCTCATAAGGAGGGTAAAAGAACGCCCGTATCTTTCTATCTATTACCTCTTTGGTATCATCTGGTTTTATGACTTTCATCCTTTCAAATTCTTCTCTGTTTATGTACCTACCCCCTTTTTGTGGCACGGCCTTAAGTTCCTTATGCCTTTTTATATCAAGCATCACCTCATAAAAGAGGTTCAAAAGATATGGCCTTGTTTTCTTTTCCAATGAGAGGGCTGTTTCTTTTTTAGCATCAATGGGAAACCTCCGAACTTTTATAATATCTCCACTGTCTATCTCCTCACTCATAAAGTGGGCGGATACACCATAATATGAAAAATCCTCTAAAATTGCAACATTATACCCTCCAAGGCCTTTGAGTTCAGGCAAGGGAGCGGGATGAAAGTTAATGGCACCCATCTTTGGAAGTGAAAGAAGGCTTTTTTTCACCCTGTAGGGGTAAAGGTATGATATAACAAGGTCAATATCCTTTAATCTACCCTGATTTATCATTCTGTATATACCATTATTATCAGTAACAGGAATATTTTTACTCTCTGCATAATCCCACAGTCTTCTCTTCCATATTACAACCTCATTTTTGGGAATTGCAACCACACAGGCTATATCAAAACCCTGTTCAATAAGAAAATCAAGGGCTTTTATGCTATCAGGCTTCCTCCCCATAAAAACAACACGCATGGTAAAATAATAAAGAATTAGGATGGAAAATAAAAGAGGTATCCCAGGCACCATAAAGGGTGCCTGGGATTGGAGGGCTTATGCTATACCTCCTCAGGAGGTGTTATCTTCTCAAAATAACTATAAATTATTGGAATGATAAACAATGTCAATATCATGGCTGAAGCCAGTCCACCTATCATCGCAATCGCCATAGGCTGTCGCATTTCTGCACCATGGCCGTGGGAGACAAGTGCCATGGGTAGCATACCTATAATCGTCGTAAGCCCGGATATCATAACAGGCCTTAGTCTTATTGTTGCACCATCCACAATAGCCTTAAAATCATCTACTCCCTTCTCTCTCAACTGTTTTATAAGGGTTATCATAACAATTGCCTCATTTACAGCAACACCCACTAAGATAAGGACTCCTATGAGAGACGGAACGGATATCGTTATTTTTGTGAGTAGAAACAGTATCATAACCCCAATAATGGCAAGTGGTAGAGAGAACATTACAATAAATGGGTCTTTAAATGACTCAAACTGCGCAGCCATAATCATATAAACAAGGAATATAGCGGCAATAATAGCAAATGTCATATTTCTTATCATATCCTTAATCTGGTCCATCTCACCACCGTATTCAATGGAATACCCCTCTGGCAATCTATAAGAAGAAAGGACTTTTTGAATATCTCCCATAACTCTTCCAGTACTCCTTCCCTTTGTATCTGCGTACACATGCACCAGTCTTGATTGTTTTTCACGCTCTATCTGAATAGGGCCTTTGGTATAGGTATAAGTCGCAACCTCCCTGAGTGGTATATATGTACCCATAGGTGTCTTTATTGGATAATCAAGTATTCTCTCAGGGTCATTGTTGATATAGGCAGAATCAAGTTTTACTACAAGGTCATACTCTTTTCCACCCTTTCTTATCTTTGCTACCTTCTTTCCTCCCACTGCAATATCAAGTTCATTTTGAATCTGCATGGGCACAAGGCCATACATGGCAGCCTTACTTCTATTTATTTTTATCCTGAGTTCTGGTTTGGCTTCTTCAAGACTTATTTCAGGGTTTGCAACGCCTTTTATTGTGTCAATATCCTTCATAATGTCCTCTGCTATGCTTTTCAACTTAGGGATCTCATCTCCGAAAATCTTGATATCAATACTTCTGGAATTGACGCCCTGGAACATCATCTTAGACATATCCATAACCTTTACCTTTGCATCATGGTATTTAGGCACCCTATCAAGAATATCGTTCATCACTTCATAGGATGTTCTTTTCCTCTTATCAGGTTCTTTAAATACAAAGGATACAAAGCCTGTGTTATCTCCACCTCCACCCATCATTAAGGTAAAACCCTGAGCCTCTTCTCCCATTGAACCTACTTGATAACTGTAATCTTTTATCTCTTCATATTCTCTACCCAATTTCGCTATCTGACTTACATAATGTTTCGTCTCCTCAAGTTTTGTGCCAGGCGGCAATTGTGCGGTAATGATACCAAAGGTTCTATCCATCTTAGGCATAAACTCAATACCCACGAATTTAACAAGAAAGATTGAACCAATGAATAACAATACTGTTAGAATTAGAATAATGCCTCTCTTTCTTAAGACCCACTTCCCGAGCACATTTCTATACCATTCCCTAAAATATTTAAACCAGTGTTCTTCCTCACCTGCAACTCTCTTTCCTCCTATTTTAAGAAATTGGGCTGTTAACATGGGCATAATGGTAACAGCAACAAACAATGAGGCAAGTAGTATTGATGTAATAGAGACTGCAAGTGGCGTTGTCATTTTGCCAATTATACCTCCCACATACACTAAAGGCAAAAACACAACAAGGTTTGTAAAAGTGGATGCAGAAATGGCAAGCCAAACCTCTTCTGTTCCCTTTATTGCTGCTTCATCAGCACTTTCTCCTTCCTCATGGTGCCTAAATATATTTTCAACAACCACGATAGATGCATCTACTAACATACCAACACCAAGAGCAATACCTCCTAAGGTCATCATATTTAGTGTGTACCCTGCGGCATATAACACAATAAAGGTTATAATCACTGACATGGGAATAGCCAATGCAATGGATAGGGTTGGTCTCAAATCCAGTAAAAACAGGAAAATCATTAATGCAGCAAGTATCCCACCTATGACAGCATTATTTGTTGTCCTGCCAGTGGCAAGTCTTATGAACTTTGATTGGTCAAAACTCACATCTACATTAAGGTCAGGGTGCTCTTTTTTTAACTTCTCCATTACCCTTTTTACCTTTTTCGCCACATTTAAGGTATTGGCACCCGACTGTTTATAAATCTCAAGGACAATGCCGTTTTCACCGTTCCATGTGGTATAGCCCCCTGGTGCACCAATGGAAAACCTTACATCACCAATATCTTTTAAATATATAGGCATACCCTGTTTTGTATATCCAACAACCTGATTTAAAAGGTCCTCTTTTGATTTGTACTCTCCAATAGTTCTTACAAGAAGTGTTTTTGAGCCCCTGTCAATTTTTCCAACAGGCAGATTAAAGTTGTTGATCTGAAGAAGGCCAATTATATCTTGCATACTCAGATTATATTCTACGAGTTTAGGGAGACTTACAAAAACCCAGTACTTCTTTTCCCTACCTCCGAAAATCTGCACCTGAGCCACACCGTCTATCCTCTCAAGTACATTTTTAAAATTGTCTTTTACTATTTCTTTTAACTCTGCATCATTGTATTTTTTGCTTGTTATGGGATTTTCCATAATAGGCATCTGGGACATATCAAACTTGAAAACCAATGGCTTTGATGCATCTTCAGGCAAAAAGCCCTCTATCAGTCCTAATTTGTCCCTTACATCCTGTGCTGCAAAATCAAGGTTCGTGCCCCACTCAAATTCTACATTTACAAAGGATACGCCCTCCATAGAAAAGGATGATACCTTCTTTACCTTATTTACCGTTGAAACAGCCTCTTCTATGGGTTTCGTTACGAGTTCCTCAACATCTTCTGGTGCCACATTACTGTAATTCGTTATTATACTAATTGAAGGATACTCAATGTTGGGCAAGAGATCAATACCTAATTTTCCAAGCGATATAGCACCGAGTGCAAGCAAAATGCCTATGAGCATCGTAATGGAAACAGGATGCTTTACTGAAAATCTAATCATGGTATCCTCCTCTACTTTTCCTGAGTTTTGACCTTGTCACCATCCTCAAGGCCAGAGGCACCTACTGTTATAATCTCCATTCCTTCTTTTAAGATTGAAGAGGACACCCCAGCCTTATCTCCACTTATTATTCCAACATTTACTGGTATCATTTTTGCCTTTCCGCTATCATTGACAAACACAAAGAAACTTCCGTTTCGTTCTACCAACGCCTCAAGTGGCACAACAAATACATTTTTCATACTATTTGTAGATACACTCAAACTTACAACCTCACCCGGGATAAGGCCTTCATTTTTGAGCACATTCACTTTTATCTTTCCCATTCCCCTCATAGGGTCAACACCAAAAGAGACGCTCTCTACAATCCCTTTTCCCTTCTCTCCTTTTGCACCTATAATACACATAGCCCCCTTTTTTATCTTCTTAAGCAAACTTGAGCCTACATTTGCTTCAATATAAAGGTCTTTTGAGTAAAATAGGGCAATTGGGTTTGTTTGTGCAACCATGTCTCCCTCGTGGGAATAGGTTATAGCCAGAATGCCGTCAAATGGTGCCTTGATAACAAGTGGATTGGTCTTGATACCTGGAATATTTCTATCAACATAGGCAACAGGTTCATCCTTTTTAAAGAAACTACCCTGCTTTTTCGTGTATCTTATGAGTTTTCCAGGCATAGGACTTACAACATAACCTGTATGTTTTGCCATGACCTTTCCATAAACATGAACATACGCTGATATATTTTGCCGCTTAAGAGGCTCTGTTTTTACTACGGATACCCCTTTTGCGGCAAAAGCACTTCCTACCAAAACCATCATAAGAAAAACAACACGCCTCATTTTAAAAACCTCCTTTTTTCATATTACTATTTCCTTGATTTACATTTTGATTTGAGCCTTGTTCTTGCATATTCATCCCCTGCTGCATGCTACTATTTGATGAACTTTCTAATATATAACCCTTTGCATATTTAATAAATTCAAGTTGTTTAATCTTCAGATCTGCAATGCTTTTGAGAGTTTCAACAAGACTTGTATGGTAATTTATTATAATATTTGAAAAATCAGAATAACTAAGATAACCTTCTTCATACTGCGTCTTTGAAGCATTATAGAGCTTTTCTGCCAATTTTTCATTTTCAAGGGATAACTTATATGCCTCCTCTTGTGCAATGACATCTCTTTTTTTCATTAGAATGTCCATATCCCTCTCATTTTTTTGCATATTTCTTAAAACAGAAAGGGATTTTATTTTTGCGTTAAGGCTTTTTGCCTGACTTACGCTCTTTCCCCCATCAAAGAGATTCCATGAAAGGCCTAATGTTAATGCCCAATAACCCTTCCATTCATTTTCCATGCCAAAGGGCTTTTGGTATTTATAGGAAAAGGCAGAAAACAGGTTTGGCAGCATGAGCCTATCAAGCGTTTTCTTTTGATACAACAAGGATTTAAGCGTGTAATCTGTCACTTTAATATCAAGATTCAATGTCTTCACAGTGTCCATGTCCAATACTAATGGCTTTATTGTATCTTTTAGCACGACCTCAGTGGAAGGAGAAAGATTAAGCATTACTTTAAGCATGGAGATAGATTGTATATAAGCGTTTTTCGCTGTTAGAATACTATTTTTCTGTCTCATATATGCAAGTTTTGCCTGAAGAAGATCTATTTCAGTGGCTGTGCCACTTTCGTATTTATCTTTTGTTATATGATAAACCTCTTCAAGTTGAGAATCTATCTTTACCATAAGGTCATAATACGCCTTTGCCAAAAGCGTTTGTGTATAAAGTTCTCTTATCGTTATCCCCATATACCCCTTTGTTATAGTATCTTTCAACCTCTCGCCTTTCAGGTTCCAACTTGCGCTTTTATAAGAGGCTAATAGTTTACCAAAAGTAAAAAGCGTTTGGTTTATAGAAAGTCCAAGGTCATAATTATCCTTCTGCGAAAAGGGTATAGTCTCATAATGCCCCATAGGAATAAAGGCCCCAGATGGTGTCATAACAAGGCTGTCAAGGCTAAAAGTCTTCATGCTTTGAACAAGAGAAAGCCTCGTATACGAGGTAGAAAATGAAATCTGTGGTAAAAACGATGAAAAGGCAGATTTTTTATTATAATATGCAGAAAGGACATTGAAGTTTTCTGCCCTCACCATAGGACTCTCTGACATAGCCATCTCATAGGCCTTCTCCTCAGAGAGGAATACCGTATCAGAGGATAAAATAAAAAACATCAAGAAACCTACCATAAAATACCTCCTTTTTCTTTCAAAATACCTGAAAAAATAACCTTTAATATACTATCCTTATAACTTATTAAAGGTTTTTCTTTTTCAAAATGTATAGCATAAAACACAACCCTTGATACTAACCCAAAAATAGCACTTAAAATAACCGTTATTTCAATATCATTCCTTATAATACCTTCATCAATACCAGTTCTAATAACATCTTTCAGTTTTTCATTTATCAACCTATTCTTTTCAAAAACCCTTTCCTTTATATCTTTCTTCTTAATAGATGGCGCCTCAAACATAATACTTGTAAAGAAGCCTCTGTTATTTTCCATGTATTTCAAAAAGCCCTCAACAAAGGCGTCAATTTTAGTAATAACGTCATCATCCTTATTAAAAATAGTATCAAGACCCTTAAGCACCTTATCATACTCACTTTCCACAAGTTTTGTAAATAGGTCCTCCTTAGACTTAAAATAAAGATATAATGTTCCCTTTGCAATATTGGCTCTCTGTGCTATATCATCCATCCTTGTTTGAGAAAATCCTCGCTCTGCAATTACTTCCTTTGCAACATCAAGGATAAGTGCTTCTTTGTTTGTATCTTTTATGTGTTCTTTCATATCATCCTCCTGACTGACCGTTCGGTCATAATTATACTACCTCATAGATGTTTTGTCAAGGGGGTGGGATTTATTAGATGGGACAGTCCAAGCACATGGTAGGACAAAATTAAAGATAGAAAGGTTAAAAATAATGAGTAGAGAGAGCATTACACAATTAACACAGAGATATAGAAATTTATAAAAACAAGATTTGGCCTTATAATGATGGCATAAAAAACACGATATTAATAAAAGAAGATGAAACTTTTGGCATAGTTTCAAGAAATAAATTGTAATATATTATTTAGGGGACCATTATTTATGAATCCTTTTTCACTTGTTATAAGTTCTTTATTTTAAAAGAATTACTTTTTTTACACCCTTTTTATTTTTTATAAAGTAAATCCCTCGCGAAAGAGATTGAGAATTTCTTAAATTTTTTAATCCCTTTATTTTTCTTCCAGAAATATCGTAAATCAATCCTTCTATTTTATTATTAGAATCCGTGGATTTTGATTCTCTAATTTCATTGGAATATAGATTGAACATTTTCTCACACTCCATTGTATCATATTGATTAGAATAAAGGGTCAATTTCAAATTGTATTCACCTTGTGTAAGTCCCTGAGTACTCCATACTCCAAGTGTGTCACGTTTTCTTTCCTTATTGTAATAACCAATAACATACCAGTTTGTATCACCAATAGGCTGATAATGAAGTGTATAGTGGTCAAGGTCATAAGATGGATTTAAAGGACCGCCATCTGCATAAGCATCACCATATATAACTATTGTATCCCCAACAGAAGAAGCAGAAAGATAATCAATTTTGCCTACAAGTAAATAAGATGCATCCTGGGCGATCGGTTCGGTGGAATACTCACTCTGAAGCAGAATAAGTTTTGATGAATCAGTTGCCCATATATTTCCATTTATCTGGGAGGAATATGCCAGAATTTGAATACCCTTCTCTGTTGATATCACATCACAACTAAGGGATGCAAGATAGACAAGATTTAAAGAATTCCCTCCTGCTTCAAGATGTCCTCCAGACCCATCAAGAAAATAGTTATGGGAAACCATAAAAGAATTGCCCATACTTAGCACTTCTCCAACTATTGAATATGAAAGTTCTACACTTGATGTATCACCAGGATAAAGACTCCATGTATGAACATATGTATTGTTCAGGGTGAAATTCCTATCATTCAATGGGAGAGTAAAATTTGTGTAATTAGATTCATTAACAAGACTTTTTAGGGTATCACTTGCTTGATGTTTAAAAAATATCCCTATTGTTCTTAACTCAGAATTATTTATTGTTGCATTACACCCATTTGCAGGTAAAAGTCCCCACATAACATGATAGGATGAATCTACATCAACATGATAACCTATACCCGATACATTCTGTAAAGTGGAATCAAAAACAAAGTTGTAAAGCCATCCCCATGGTGGAAATTCATAATCAACATAAGAAGATTCAGGAAGATAGAACCATATCAAAAGAGAGTCTATGTGATTGAAGTGAGCCTTTGCACTATCAAACATAAGATATTCTCCCGGGAGTTGTGCATCATCGATCCATATCTCAGCATCTTCGGAAAGTACTGTTGTAAAAAAGGATTGAGACAGGTTATTGTTCCTCCAATCTGCCTTTGCCTTCCCATAAACTAACATATTGAGTGGCATATAATTTCCCAGAACTTTTGAATTTTTCACTTCCATATAAGCAGAATCAAAAAGCGCAATTCCATATTGGTATATATGAACTTGTGGAAAATGTATAAGAGAAGAATCAACAAGAATTTTACCCATTTCAGTCCCGTATATTATACCATGGAGAGTGAGTTGAGCACTGTCAAGGATAAGAACACCGTCATTTATCACAAATATATTCCCATAAAGTTCAAAAGTAGAATCAATTCGTAGAGTTTCAGCAGGTGTGTCTCCCACAATCATATCCTGGGGCGAAAACATTATATCCTCTAAAGATAATTTCCCAAGCGTTGAAAGCCCTTCAGAAGGTAATTTACTTTTAGATGTTGAATAAGAAGGTATTGTCTTGTTTCTACATTTTCTTGAAACATCTTTTGAAAGTTCATAGAGGGATATGTTTGATACAAGAAATAATGCCAAAATTGCATTCATTTTATCCTCCTTACCTTAAGCATAATTATATTTTGATAAAAAAGATTACTCAAGAAGCCGGAATTCCTCAAAAACAATCTACACGATGGGCCATTGTTTCCTCAAATTAAATATTGAGCAAAAGGGCATCCATCCTCAAGTGAGAAGTGAGATCTAAGAAGTGAGAAGTAAACTCCTTTATTTAATTTTTTCCTATTTTACTTCCTACTTCCCACTTCTTACTTGTACGCCTTTGACGTACCAGTTTCAATCCCTTATAGGTAGGCCCAGAACTTCAAGCCTAGCTAATACTTATGGTGCTATAGCTGGGTTTCAATCCCTTATAGGTAGGCTCAGAACCTGGAAAGGTAAAATACAGAATATCAGGGCTTAAAAAAGGTGTTTCAATCCCTTATAGGTAGGCTCAGAACGAAAATAAAGCATGATAAATATTACGGGGTATTTAAGTTTCAATCCCTTATAGGTAGGCTCAGAACTAATTATTATAAAACTCATTATCAAGTTAAATTTTGTTTCAATCCCTTATAGGTAGGCTCAGAACACGAGGGCAAGGATGAATCGGCCGAAGACACTAAAGGTTTCAATCCCTCATAGGTAGGCTCAGAACGTTAGAGAGCAAATAAGTAAACAGAACCTTGAGAGACGTTTCAATCCCTCATAGGTAGGCTCAGAACGAAAAGAGCAACAGCAGTGGATTTCATTAGAGAGGGTTGTTTCAATCCCTCATAGGTAGGCTCAGAACGCGTCAATGCTCTTGTCAGCCATACGCCCTGTTGAGTTTCAATCCCTCATAGGTAGGCTCAGAACAAGCAATGATAATAGTATGAACAGCATTAAAAATTGGTTGTTTCAATCCCTCATAGGTAGGCTCAGAACGCATTTAAGGAATGGTGTGATAAAATTGAGAAAAGAAGTTTCAATCCCTCATAGGTAGGCTCAGAACGAAAGCAAG
>CAJXJZ010000023.1 GCA_913055745.1 uncultured bacterium
CTGCTGTAAACACTATCTTCATTTTATCACCTCCGTTTGTTCAATATTATAATGCGTATTTTAAATATATGCAATTTGTATATCATAGGGTTACACTCCTATTGACATAACCTATCTTTTAAATTAAAATAGAAAGAAAAAACAGGAGGTGGAGATATGGCAAAAGCAAGATGGAGGGTAGATATGGGAATAGTGGCTATGGTAGTAATGGGCCTCTTAGGCATAGACAAAGTGTATGGCAAGGAGCCAAATGAGGGTATGAAAACAGGTAGAGTGAGGATAGAAAGGATAGAGCCGAAGAATAAAGTCCCTTTTAGGTTGAGTTATCAAGGTTATCTTACAGATTCAAGTGGGAAACCAATAGATGGGTTTGTGAAGATGGAGTTTAAGATATACGATGATTCCATTGGAGGGAATGAACTTTGGTCGTCAAATAAAGGGCGTAATATACAGGAGGTCAGAGTAAAGAGAGGCATATTTCATGTAATATTGTCGGGTATAGATGCTTCTGTGTTTAGGAGTGGAGATAGGAGGTGGTTAGAGGTTATAGTAAACAAAGAGGTTTTACGACCGAGGGTTGAGATAACGAGTGTAGGGTATGCATACAATGCTTATACAGTAGGGGGGCATGAGTATGGAGAGTTTGTGATGAAGGGAGACAGTGCGGGAGGTGATTTAGGAGGTGCATATCCGAACCCGAGGATAGAGAGGATAAAAGGGAAGCCCATATCAGATATAGAGCCGAATATAGGGGATGTATTAAAATGGGATGGAGAGGCATGGGTACCTGAGAGTGATAGTAGCGAAGATGCGGACTGGGTTATCCAAGGTGGGAATATGTATGCCGGCATAGGAGGGAATGTAGGAATAGGGACGAAGGAGCCAGAGGGGAAGTTACATGTAAGTGGAGGGGATTTAAGGTTAGATGATAACAATATAGTATTCAAGTCAGATGATCCAGGGGATATAGTATTTGAGGATGCGAGGGGTAGTGAGAAAGCGAGGATATATGCGGACCCTACGCCGAGGGTAAACAAGTTACATTTTAGGACAGGAGGGATTGATAGGATGGTGATAGATGACTCTGGCAATGTGGGCATTGGGACGACGAGGCCAAAGAACAAATTAGACGTTAATGGCGGTTTAGCGGTAGGGAGTTACGCAGGAGCAAATGCAGCACCCTCAGGGGGAGCGATAATAAGCGGCAACGTCGGCATTGGGACGACGAATCCAGGGAGCAAATTGGATGTTGCTGGCACAATAAGGGCAAGAGATATTTTTGGATCTGGTGGCAAAAATCTCATCATAGGGGATGATGCATATCTAACAGATGTAGACCAAGCTAACATCCTTGGAATTTATGGAATGCAAAATAGCGATAGGGCTGGAATTAGATTAGGCTCAGATGGAAGTTTGATCTTTGGAGATAATGGCAATGTGGGGATTGGGACGACAGCACCGAAAGGGAAACTTGATGTGGTTGCAGGTTGGGGTGATTGGTTGAGTTTGAGTAGAACAGCTGGTTCCGGATTTTGGCATATTCATAATCCTTCATCGCAAGAGAGGATAGAAATCGGATATACAGATGATGGTGGCAGTACAAAATGGGGAATGTTTGTTATCAAAAACACTGGCAACATCGGCATCGGGACGACGAGCCCAGGTAATATTTTAACTATTGCCCAAGGCAAAGGTCATGCTATTGCTGACGGATGGGACACATATAGTTCTATAAGATGGAAGACCAACATAAAACCTATTACACATGCATTGGACAAAGTAATGAAGTTAAGGGGTGTATATTTTGATTGGAAGAAGACAGGAAAGCACGATATAGGTATGATAGCAGAGGAGGTAGGGAAGGTAATTCCCGAGGTTGTGGAATATGAGAAGGATGGTAAGTATGCAAAGTCCTTAGACTATGCAAGATTAACAGCGGTTTTAGTAGAGGCGATTAAAGAACAACAAAAGGAGATTGAAGAATTAAGAGATAGGATCAAGAAATTAGAGGAAAAACAAAAGGAGTAAAGATATGATGAAAATAAGACCAATAATAGCGTTTATATTCTTTTTCTTTACAAGTTCAATAGTGTATGCATATAGGATTGAGGATGGAGTTTTATCAAGTGGTGGAATGAGCAGTCGGTCAAGGAGTTATGTATTAGAGGGGACGCTATCGCCCATTTTTGGAAGCAGTGGATGGTTAAGCAGTAGAAGTTATAAGGCTATAATAGGATTTTGGCATCCATACAAGAGGTTGGGAAGTGAAAAAGCCAACATAGAAGAAGTATATTCCAATTTAGGCAATTATCGTAATATGCTTTATAGAGCGAGTCCCAATCCTGCAATAGACGAAGTGGAGATAAGATATTCCATAAAGAATAAGGGTAGAGTAGAGATAGTGGTGTACAATATAATTGGGCAAAAGGTAAAGACCTTAGTAAACAAAGTGCAAGAGCCTGGCGAATACAAAGTAGTATGGGATTTAGGAGGTATCAGCAAGGAGAGTGTTCCAGGTGGTGTTTATTTTTACAGTATGAAGACAAAAGGTTTTAAGGAGATAAGGAAGATGATAATAATAAGATAATTATTCTTGCCTTTCCATACATTTGATGTTATAATTTAAAAACAGCAGAGGAGGTATAAATGGCAAATATTAAGTCAGCAAAAAAGAGAATAAAGCAAAACCAAAAGAGGCGATTAAGAAACAAGTCTTATAAGAGTTTCTTGCGAACCATTACAAAGAAGTATTTGAGGGAGAATGACCCTGAAAAGAAAAAGGACCTTTTGAAAGAGGTCTATTCTGCCTATGATAAGGCAGTTTCAAAGGGTATTCTCCACAAAAATACAGCGAGTAGGAAAAAGAGCAAACTGACAAAACACATTTCTTTGGGCGGTTAGCTCAGTGGTGAGAGCGCCTGCCTTACAAGCAGGAGGTCGGAGGTTCGAATCCTCCATCGCCCATTTTAGTATCGGGGCGTAGCGCAGCTTGGTTAGCGCACCAGCATGGGGGGCTGGGGGTCGGTGGTTCGAGTCCACTCGCCCCGATTTTTTAAAATATCATATTTACATCACCATTCCAATGATATTTAAATCACCAAGAATTCTTTGATTATCCCACCTTAAAGTAGTAAAATTTATATACTATGAAAAAACTCTGGTCGCCCTGGCGAATGGAATATATATTGAATGTAGACAAGGAAGAGGGTTGTCTTTTTTGTAATGCACCAAAGGACAAAGATGATGAGCGGTTTATATTGAAAAGGGGCAAGTACGCCTTTATTATGCTCAATCTCTTTCCTTATAATCCAGGCCATCTAATGGTGGCACCGTACAGGCATGTTGCACATTTTTATGATCTTTCAAAGGAGGAGATCTCTGAGATAGGAGATTTTGTGAAACTCTGCGAAGGGGCACTTTTGAAAGAAGCACATCCTGATGGTTTTAACATTGGTATAAATATTGGCAGGGTTGCAGGTGCTGGATTTGATGGTCATATACATGTGCACATAGTGCCAAGGTGGAGCGGGGATACGAATTTTATGCCCGTTTTAGGGAATACAAAGGTAATACCTGAAGGCATAAAGGCAACTTATGAAAAGTTAAAAAAGTATTTTGAGGAGTAGAGAATGGCTAAAAATGTATTTTCGGATATAGATGAGGCATTAAAAGATATAAAAGAGGGCAAGTTTGTTATTGTCGTTGATGATGAAGATAGAGAGAATGAAGGGGATTTTATTGTAGCAGCACAGCATGTCACCCCAGAGCACATAAACTTTATGGCAAAAGAGGGCAGAGGACTTATCTGTCTTGCACTCAATGAAAAGCGGTTTAATGAATTGGAACTTGAATTGCCAATGCATAATACATCCAAACATGGTACCAATTTTGGAGTACCCATTGATGCAAAGGAGGGCACTACTACTGGTATATCTGCCTTTGATAGGGCACTTACGATAAGACTTGCTATAAGAAAGGATGCACAAAAGGACGATTTTGCAAGACCAGGGCATGTGCATACATTAAAGGCTCTAAGTGGTGGGGTTCTTCGTAGGGCAGGCCATACAGAGGCAGCGGTGGATCTTGCAGAACTCGCAGGTCTTTACCCTGCTGGAGTTCTTGTTGAGATTATGGATGAAGATGGCACGATGGCAAGACTTCCAAGACTCATTGAAATAGCGAGAAAGCATAATATTAAAATCATTACAATAAAAGACCTCATAAGTTATAAAGTAAAAAGGGCAAAACTCATTGAAAGGATTGCAGATGCTGACCTTCCAACAAAGTATGGACATTTTAGGATAATAGGTTATAAGGAGAAACTCACAGGTGTGGTTCATGTTGCACTCGTTAAAGGGGATGTAAAAGGCAAGGAAAATGTGCTTGTTAGGGTGCATTCTGAATGTCTTACAGGTGATACATTTGGGTCATTGAGATGTGATTGTGGAGACCAGTTGCATACATCTATGAAGATGATAGAAAAAGAAGGGCTTGGCGTATTGCTATATATGAGACAGGAAGGAAGGGGAATAGGCTTAGAGAACAAAATAAAGGCCTACAAACTACAGGACTTAGGTTATGATACAGTTGAAGCCAATGAGAAATTAGGTTTTCCTCCGGACTTAAGGGATTATGGTATTGGTGCGCAGATACTCGTTGATCTTGGGCTTTCTACCATTAGGCTTTTGACCAATAATCCTAAGAAGATTATAGGTCTTGAAGGGTATGGGCTCCGTGTCGTTGAGAGGGTTCCGATAGTGATAAAACCTAATAAAGTCAATTATAAGTATTTACAGGTTAAAAGAGATAAAATGGGTCATTTGCTTGGAGAGGTTATAGATGAAGATGGTTATCCAAAGGAGTGATATTTATGAATATTAAAACATATAAGGGAAAGATTGATGGCAAGGGAGTAAAATTAGGCATTATAGTGTCAAGGTTTAACTCCCTTATAACCCGCAATCTTTTAGATGGCGCACTTGATGCATGTGAACAGTTTGGAGTAGAGGGCATAGATGTATATTGGGTGCCAGGTTCATTTGAAGTGCCTGTTGTACTTAAAAATCTTATGGATAAAAACGAGCATGACGGTTTTGTTGTTTTATCTGCAGTTATAAGGGGAGATACGCCTCATTTTGACTTTGTAGCAGGAGAGTTGACAAGGGGTATTGGAAGACTTATGACTGAGTATGGGAAGCCTGTAGCATTTGGCACGATCACATCCGATACCCTTGAGCAAGCACTTGATAGGGCTGGTGCAAAACATGGAAATAAGGGAAGGGATGCTGTAATGACTGTCCTTGAAACCCTGAGTGTGATAAAAAGTTGATAAAAGAAGGGGATTTTATTTTTTTATATGGGGGCAAAAAGGCGCAGTTTCTCATAAAATATACAAAAGAAAGGCCTTATTTTGAATGCCATTTAGGAAAAGTAGATTTTCCACCTGAGTTTGATTTTGGTGATGTGGTTTATACAAACTTGAACAAACCCCTTTATGTATTAAGGCCATCCACATCTGACCTTGTGTTTCGTGTAAAGAGACTCACTACCATTATGTACCCAAAGGATATGGGCTATGTGGCATTGAATCTTGGTATAAAGAGTGGGGATAGAGTCGTGGAAGTAGGCTCTGGTTCTGGCGCGATGACCATTGTCCTGGCCTCTATTGTAGGAGATAGTGGTATGGTTTATTCTTTTGAGAGAAGGGAGGAATTTTTAAAAAATGCTATGCGTAATGTAAAAAATGCAGGACTGGAAAAGAGGGTTAAATTTTTCTTAAGGGATGTTGAAAAGGATGGATTTGGTGTAGATGATGTAGATGCTATTGTTGTGGATGTACCAGAACCCTGGACTGTTGTTGGGCATGTTAAACGTTCATTAAAAGGTGGTGCACCTGTGTTCTTTTTATCCCCTAATATTGAGCAAGTTCAGAAGACTTATGATGCACTCAAAGAACATGGATTTGTGCGTATGAAGACTGTTGAGATACTTGAGAGGGAAATAAAGGTAAGAGAAGGAAAAACAAGACCCATGGAAAGAATGATTTCCCATACAGGTTACCTCACCTTTGCTTATAAGGTGAATGTGGAAAAGGGGGATTTAGAGCATGTACGACTTTGAATTTGGGTCAAGGACAGCAAAAGGTGGATTTGCCAACGAAAAGGCAATTTGTGAAAAATTTAATAATTGGAGAAAGGATGAAGATGCCAAACTCTGGCTTAACATTATGGGCTATAACCCGGATAAAATAGATTATGTGAAAGCAATACAAATTCCAACAAGAATCAAGAAAGCGGATATTAGAAAATTTGGATTTAGTAAAGAAGAATATGAAGAATTGATGCATTTCAAGAAGACAGATGTTCAGGTACAGATTAAATTAATTATCCGCATAAACAACGCTTTAAAAGTTGAAAATTTATCTTTGAAAAAAGCAAATTCTGATGCAGATTATAATCAAGTAGATAAGAGATGGGTAGATACTTATAAAGAGATGTGGCATTTTGACGATGAAATAGCAGTGGCTTTAAAACTGTTTACTGGCGAGATCACCCCTTCATTATATCCAGATATGTTGAAAATAAGAATTTCAGAGTTAAGAGATCAGCGAAGAGTCTTCTTAACAGAACTCAGAGATAACATAGCCCAAAAGATAATATCTTTCTTTACGAAAAATAAAATTCTTGTGGTAAGTGATATTATAAAAGGCAGAGGCGGATTTGCGGCGGATTGGATGTTAGTAACAAGGTACAACAAGAAAAATGATACTACAACATGGATTTTAAAAGACATAAACACTGCAATGAACTTCTTTGGAGAAGGAGAGGTAAAAGTTTCGCCAAGAGGAAGTCTTTATATTGGAAGGATAACTATGCAGAGAAAGGGCGGTACTCCAGATCCAAAGAAACTTCAATTCAAAATAAAACCATGTGATCTTTTTAAATTAGAGAGTGGTAAAAAACAATGAATAAAATAATAGTTTTAGCAAAAATAAAATTTGACTTACGGGATCCTGATGAGGCTTATTTCGCAAGACATGAAATAGAAGCAATTTTAGGCACCAAAAGCAAGCCTATAAGAACAATTCCAGCTCTTTTCAAAAATTATCCATTCAATAAACTGAACGAAGAAATCATCCATATAATTACAAGAAACCTTTATCTTGGTGAAATACAGGGTTATTTAGCAACCGTAAAATCAATTAATGCAGATAAATTGATTTTACAACCATCTTTCTTTAAAGAGATATATCTTTTAGTTGAAACTTCAAAAAGTGAAGAAGAAATTAAGCAATTTTTCTCATTAACAAACGAGAACTTATATCAGATCTTTAGGATTGATTTAGAAAATGGGAATAGGATATTTGTTATAAGATTATTGCCTTTGCAAACTCTGTTTGAATATGTGACAGATGTTAAAAAGCTTCCTGCTGTTGCCATTACTCCTAAAAATAAAAAAAACTGGAATGAATACTTTAAAGAAAAAGAAGAAGGAATAAAAAATGGTGTGGATGAATTACTTGATCATTTAAGAAATACTCATCATCGAGCACCGCATTTCGGGTTAGGTAAGAGACACATTGGTGATTTCATAGATTGGGCATCCACTGATTTAAGAAAGCCATTTTTACATTACCTGCATAAATACAAAGGAAAAGGAGATCCACGCATATCAAGGGCTTTGATAAATTTGCTGAGAGTAAATAAAAAAGACACTATATTGGATCCTTTTGTCGGATCCGGAGCTTTTATTGCAGATGCTCCTACTATGGGTTTGAATGCCATTGGTATTGAAATATTAAAGATCGGTAAGTTTATTTCAGAAATTAAATGCGATTTAAATTATGATATACAAAATTTAAGGAAAGAAATAATAGGTTTGTTTTCTAATATAAGTTACAGCGGTCATGATTTATTTAGTTTTAATATAGGTAAGGAAATAGAGAGAATAAGAACAAAATTAAAGGAACTTACAGAGGAAAATAGATTTTATATAAATATTTCTCCACATCTACAGAAGATAATCTATTTAAAGAATAAAATAGAACAAATTCAAGATGATAAAATTAGAAACTTTCTTCTTCTATTATTAAGTCAGAAAATTGTGGAATTTTCTGAAAAGAAACGCTCAAACAGCTTTATCATGTCTTTCAAGAATTATGTAGAAGATAGGTATCTTACTTTGTATGCTACTTTTAAATTGGCTGAGAAGTTGAATGTGAATATAGCTGATGGAAAGGTAATGATAATAAGGGCAGATTCGACTCAAATGGATTTTATTGATGATAACTCTATTGATGGAATACTTACTTCACCACCTTACTTTGATGCATTAGACTACATCGGAAACAATAAAATTTCTATAATCATATTGGGATTTGATGAAGATTTAAGATTCGGCTCAACAAAAGAATATTACTCTAAGTTTAAAAAATATGATTTAGAACTTCCAGATTCCTCTATAAACTTAATTAACCTTTTGAAAAAATCTAAGCGTTCCTTAAAGGCTCAAATAGTGGAGGATTACTTGAAAATGATGAAATTGTCTTTTAGAGAATGTTATAGGGTTCTAAAGATTGGAAAATTCTACGCGATGGTGGTTAGTAAATACCACAGATGGATTATAAATGGGGAAGAGCAAAGAATAGAAACTTCAAAGGTGTTAGCAGATTTAGGGATATCAGAAGGATTTAAACTGGTTGGGGTAATTCAACATGGCCTGTCCAAGGCGGATAAGGGTAAGATAAATGTTGAAGATATATTATTATTACAAAAATAGGGTGTGTATGTGGCGAGCGATACAAAGGAGTATTTTATGAAGGTTAGTGGGTTTACTTTTATAAGAAACGGTGTTAAATTGGACTATCCATTTATTGAATCTATAAGGTCAATTATGCCCATAGTTGATGAATTTATTGTGGTTGTTGTAGAATCTGAAGACGATACATTGGCTAAGGTTAAATCCATAAAAAGCAAGAAAATAAAGGTTATAGAGGAAAAATGGAGAGAGGACCTAAAAGGTGGAGGCAAATTACTTGAGTACTACACAGATATAGCAAAAGATAATTGTAAAGGAGACTGGTGTTTTTACCTTCAAGGAGATGAGGTTATTCATGAGAAGTATCTTGAATATATAAGATGTGCCCTTATTGAATATAAGGATAATCCAAAGGTTGAGGGCTTTGCCTTAAAATTTAAACACTTTTATGGAAATTATGACCTTTATCATGAAGGTGAAGGATGGGTTAGAAATGAGGTGAGAATTGTGAGGAATCTTCCTGATATTAAGTCTTATAGGGCTGCATCGGGTTTTAGATGGAAGGATGACAGAAAGTTGAATGTTATAATGCTTGATGCCTATGTTTATCACTATGGTTGGGCAAGAAAAAAGAGCGTTATGAAAAAGAAGGTGTTGGAGCACTCATCCTGGCACCATAAGGATGAGAAGGCGTTAAAAGAGATTGAGAATAAAGGTCTTAAAGAGATATATAGGCATGCGCATTCCCTTCATATGTTTACAGAGACCCATCCCATGGTTATGGAAAATAGATTGAAAGAAAGAGAGGATTATCTGAGCATTGACCCTAAATTGCTTAATATCAAAACCATTTATAAAGTGAGGGACTTTTTTGCAAATGTTTCAGAGTTTCTTTTTGGACGACGGATAGGTGAATATGAAAACTTTAAGAGAGTTGGCTATTACATGCCTTATTCAGAGTTTACAGAATGCAAAAAGGAGGGTTTATGAAGTTAAAAACTATTATAAAAGGTGTTGTCTTTGTATCATTGTTCGGAAAAGTGATGGCATTCAATCCAATAATGCCAGATAATCTTATGGACAATGTGTATTCTTTCCGTGCGCTATCTTCCTCTTTTATGTTTCATGACTATATGGATTTTGCTCAAAATCCATTATTACTCCATATTGCAGAGAAAAATGCCATATTTACAGGGCTTTCTAATATAGGTGCTACTGATTTCCTGTTTTCAAATAACTCCTTAAATGATATAAAATTTGGAGGGGTATATCATAGCGGAATAGGCAGTGAGGGGCTTATTTTCACTATGCGTAACAAGAGGGAACAGGATAATAATCCCTTGGGTGGTGTAGGGAAGACAACGCTTGATTCTGTAGTGTATGAGGATACAGATTTGGATGGTTATTCAGATAGAAGAATAAATAAACACCTTTATTCAAATGCATGGCATAGTAATATGAATATGAATTTTTCTCTGAGTTTCTATCTTGATAGGGATGATTATGGGCTTGGATTTTTCTTTGGTCATACAGAAGATGCAGAAAAGACCATAAATGGTGGGGATACATTAAACCCTCTTGGAGAATTTGTATATAGTGAGCAGGTTATAAACAATTTAACTGGATACCTTGTAAGTACTTTTAATGGCTCAGGTTTTGGACAAGAGAGCAATAATTTTAATACCTCTTTGGGCGGTATTGGTGCTGATTTTACATATGGAGAAAAGCCCGTAAGGGCATTATTACTTTACAGGGATGAAAGTAGTGATCTTTATAAGAATTATAGTGCGGTTTTGACTCGGGATAATGCGCCCTTAGAGAGTGATGTTCATCTCGTGCAGGAGACCTATGATAGGTTAGAGAATGACAATGAAACGAGAAAGAGGGTGAGTTTAAGTGCTGTGATGGAGGATAGCGAATTTGATATAACTTATGCCCTTAATTTAGGAATTATTATGCATTCAGGAAAGATAGGGACATTCTTTGATGCAAATTCTGTGATACATGAAGACCAATTATCAGACAGTATGCGTATTGATATTCAAAGAACATGTAATGTGGCATCTTATTCTGAGCCAGAGGGCATGGGATTTGATGGATACTTTACTTTTTTGAAGGACCTTGAACTTGGAAAAGGGCAGAGGATGAGGTTTGGTATATCCTTTTATGGCCTTAAAGATAAGATAAAAAGGCACATATTAAGAAGTGATACCATATTTCATGAATTTAGAGATGGGGATGCCGAGGTAAATGATACTGATGATTTTGATGATTGGACATATTCAAAGGTAGAATATGACTCAACCTATGAGCATACCAATTTTACAGTAAACATACCGTGTGGTTTTTATATGCGTCCAAAAAAGTATATGGAACTTCGTTTTGGCGTTCTTGAAAAGGTTTTGGTGGATAGGTATCAGAACTACATAGTTTATACAAATGTTGTTCCAAGAACTCATGAACTTATAAGAGGAGATGGAACCCATACCATAAACAAAGACCCACTTAGATACGGGAATAAGAATGATGCTGAAGATAATATTACACCCATTACAAATTTCTTCTATGGCGTTGGTTTTAATGTGCAGAATAACCTTTCCATTGATATTATGAACTTTTCCAATCTCACCAATCTAAACAATTGGCAATTATCAATAGTATTTAAATTTTAGGAGGTAGATGATGAGAAGGCTTATAAGTATTATCTCCATAGTTTTTGTTGTGTTTATGACCTCATGTGCTTTAAAGGAGCCTGACCTTTCTTCAAATATCGGCATCTCTTATCCTGTTGTCTCAACCCCACTTACCGTATCTTCCGTTTACACGCTCTCTTACAAATTGGGTTATTCTTCAAGTCCCAATAGGTTCTCTGACATAGACCCAGAACAAAGTGGCATCCAGGATGAAGTGATTATAAACTTTAATGCACCCCTTGTGGTGCAAGAAGGGGGTGTTTCCCTCTTTGCAGTGAGTGGAAGGGATACAGGAGAAGTGGATGCATCGTATGTGGTTAATAATTATGAGAAACAAATGAAAATAGTGCTAAATGATATAAAGGATTCCACCACATACGAGATACACCTTTCTTCTTCCCATATAAAAGACCTGTCAGGTAACTTCCTTGATGGAAACTACAATGGTAAGCCAGATGCTTCTTACGATGATTTTATAATGTACTTTAGAGGTCCCAGGCCCAATGCAGATATACCTGATAATTCTCCATTTTCTATAAGTTTCTGGTATTTTTCAACCTATGTCCATCAAGATGCCACAAGCCATGATACCATTTATGTTGTGTTCAATAGAGATATTGATTTTTCCACCATAGAGGGCAATTTTGCTCTATATGCTTATCCAGATGGCAAAGATTATACAGACAATATTGTAGGATGGGATACTGTGAGCTCTTCTGTAGTTTATTTTGTTTATGATAATTTACCCACTGGTGCATCGTATGTGTTCGTTTTAAAAGATGGACTTAAAGATACAGAAGGGCGTGGATTTGATGGAGATGGTGATGGCATTCTTGAACTTGGAGATACCGCTACATTGTATTTTAATGTAGCACTTTTTGATAGCATAGAGGTGGAGTATCCCAAGGTAGAAGATCTTTCAGAGGAGAATCGCGGCATAATAATTGAGTTTACAAAGCCTTTGGACATAGAGAGTATTACCGATTCAACAGTTATTGTTTTTGATACAACTTTCAATAGGATAAATGCAAAGATTAGCCTATATCCGGATAAAAACCATCTTTATGTTGAGCCAATGCTTCCTATTTTACACGGCAAAATATTTTTGTCAAGAAACCTTAAAGATACAATGGGCTATCGTTTTGATGGCAATGAAAATGGGTTTGGGGGAGAGCCTGGAAAGGATGATATCTTTTTGAATTTTTGATACTATGAGTGGAACGCTTTATGTAGTGGCAACGCCAATTGGAAACTTAAAGGATATTACAAGACGTGCTATAGAGGTATTAAATGAGGTGGATTTTATCCTTGCAGAGGATACGAGAGTTACAATGAAACTCTTACATTTTTATGATATTCATGGCAAAAAACTCATCTCCTTTCATGAACACAATGAGGAAAAGAAAATAGATGAAGTTGAAAAATTACTGAAAGATGGAAGTGATATAGCCCTTGTCTCTGATGCGGGTACACCACTTATTCAGGACCCAGGCTACAGGCTTATAAGGCATCTTAGAAAAAATGGTTATCCTATTGTGCCTATTCCTGGTCCTTCTGCTTTGATTTCTGCACTTTCTGTCTCAGGACTCTCAACAGATGCATTTGTTTTCCTTGGCTTTCTTCCGCACAAAAAAAAGAAAAGACATGATTTATACGAAAGGATAAGAGATTTGAATATGACATGCGTGATATATGAATCTGTCCATAGGATAGATACACTTTTAGAGGAACTGTGTGAGATATTTCCAGATAGAGAGATTTTCGTTGCAAGGGAGATGACAAAGGTTCATGAGGAGTATTATTATGGCAAGGTTTGTGAGATTAAAGATAACATTAAAAAAAAGGGTGAGTTTGTTATAATAGTGGGGAAGAGCTATGAAAGATAGGGCAAGAGGACTATTGAAACCAGTTGTGCATTTATTTGTAAAACTTGATATACATCCAGATGTGTTAACGATTACAGGGTTTCTTGTTACGATTTTATCCAGTTATTTCTATGCCAAAGGTAATTTTATAGCAGGAAGTATAGTTTTGCTCTTTGCAGGGCTCTTCGATGCGCTTGATGGTGATGTTGCAAGGGGATCAAATAAAACAACAAGATATGGGGCATTTTTGGATTCCACCTTAGACAGGTTTACAGAATTTTTCGTTTTTTCAGGTTTTATTTATTATTTTAGGCAGGATTTCAAATTGATTTTCCTTTTATTCACCTCACTCTTTCTCTCTCTTATGGTAAGTTACACAAGGGCAAGGGGAGAAGGACTCGGATACAGTACACACAAAGGGCCCATGGATAGACCTACAAGATATTTTTATATAATCCTTATTTCCTTTTTACCGAGGGATTATTTTGAACTTTATATCATCGTGTTTATAATATTAACATTTATAACGGTGCTCTTTCGTATGTTAGACCTTTTGAAACTAAATAAATTAAAGGAGGATTAAGTATGGGAGAGATCAGGGTTGCCATAATAGGGGTTGGAAACTGTGCATCAAGCCTTGTACAGGGCGTATACTACTACAGAAATGCAAAAGAAGGGGATTTTATACCAGGAATAATGCACGTAAATCTTGGTGGCTATCACATAAGCGATATTAAATTCTGTTGCGCCTTTGATATAAACAAAACAAAGGTGGGAAAAGACCTTTCAGAGGCGATTTTTGCAAAACCAAACAATACCTATAAGTTTACAGATGTTCCAAAACTCGGTGCAAAGGTCTATAGGGGTATGACTCATGATGGCATAGGGAAGTATCTTGAGAATGTCATTGAGAAGGCTCCTGGTCCAACGGATGATGTACAAAAAATTCTTCAAGATGAGGGCGTGGATGTTGTGGTAAACTTCCTTCCTGTGGGCTCAGAAGAGGCTACAAAGTGGTATGTTGAACAAGCGATTTCTGCAGGTGCCGCCTTTGTTAATGGTATACCTGTATTTATTGCTACATCAGAATACTGGGGAAAGAGGTTTAAAGATGCAGGACTGCCTGTTCTTGGTGATGATATAAAATCACAGGTCGGAGCAACTATTGTTCACAGGACTTTGGCTCAGTTATTTGTAGATAGGGGTGTTAAACTTGAGAGAACTTCACAACTCAATGTCGGAGGAAATACAGATTTCCTCAATATGTTGGAAAGGGAGAGGTTATATTCCAAGAGGATATCCAAAACGCAGGCTGTCGTTTCCCTTCTTCCCTACGATATAGGCGAAGATAATGTGTACATAGGGCCATCTGACTATGTGGCATGGCTTTTGGATAGGAAATGGGCTTATATGAGGCTTGAAGGAAGGACATTTGGTGATGTTCCCCTTAATTTAGAGTTGAAACTTGAGGTATGGGATTCACCAAATTCGGCGGGTGTTATGATTGATGCAATAAGGTCGGCTAAGATAGCAAAGGATGCGGGACTCTCAGGACCCATTATAGAACCTTCCTCTTATTTCTTTAAATCACCTCCAAAGCAATTCCCTGATTGGAAGGCAAGGAATCTATTAGAGGAGTGGATAGCAAAAAACACTAAGAAAGAGGAAAAAGCAGAATAAGTTGGGGAGATTTGGCTTTTTTGTGTCCATTGAAGGTATAGAGGGGAGTGGTAAATCCACCCTCCTCTATGGTTTAAAAGACTATGTTGAATCCTTAGGGCTTGATGTTGTTATAACAAGGGAGCCAGGGGGCACTGTGTTTGCCGAAGGGATTAGAGACTTAATATTACACAGGGATGAAGATATAGACCCCTGGACAGAGGTTTTCCTTTTAATTGCAGCACGTAGAGAAAATGTTGTAAAGGTAATTCTACCTGCCTTAAGAGATGGAAAGGTAGTGATAAGTGATAGGTTTACTGACTCTACACTTGCCTATCAGGGGTATGGTAGGGGCCTTCCATTAAAAAAACTCTCTCTATTAAATAAGATAGCAACATCTCGGGTCTTTCCCCGTCTTACTTTTTTAATAGACCTTCCGGTTGAAAAGGGTCTTGGAAGAAAAAAAGGCAGGTTTGATAGAATAGAAAAGGAAAAGTTGGAATTTCATGAGAGGGTGAGGCAGGGTTATCTTACCCTTGCCAGAAAAGCAAAAAAGAGGATAAAGGTCCTTGATGGAACAAAGGACCCTGAAACATTGCTTGAGGAGGCAAGAAATTTGTTGAAAAAGGCTTTATTGGAGAAGAAAAAAATAAGGGGGAATTATGAAGATTAAGAAAGGACTATTGATACTTGGTATGGCTGTTTTTTCTATGCTTTCTGCTAACCAGAATTCAAAAAAGTATGATACGAGAAAGATGTATGAACTTTATTTTAAAACAATTGACAGGATCACACATTACTATGTAGATTCTATACAGGAAGGCGAGTTGATAGAAAAATCTCTTGAAAGACTTGTAAATGCTCTTGACCCCTTTTCAGAGTTTATGACACCAGAGGAATCAAAGGATTTTCAAATCCACACAAGTGGCGCGTTTGGTGGTATTGGTATTCAAATAGGACTCAGAGATAATTATCTTACGGTTATTGCCCCTATTGATGGGACACCAGCCAAAAAGGTTGGTTTAATGGCTGGGGATAGGATTATAGAAATTAATGGAGAATCTACAAAAGGCTGGAAGTTAACTCAGGCTGTAAAGGTTTTAAGAGGTGATCCTGGAACAAAAGTAAAAATAAAGGTTTTAAGAAAGGGTGTTGATAAGCCCCTTGAATTTGAGATAACCAGGGCAATTATAAAGATAAAAAGCGTTCCGTTTTATACAATATTAAAAGATGGCATAGGTTATGTAAGGTTTACTGAGTTTATGCATAACTCCAGTTTACAACTCAGAGATGCCTTATTGGAACTCAAAAACAAGGGCGCCAAAAAATACATACTTGATTTAAGGAGCAATCCAGGAGGGCTTTTACAGGAGGCTGTAAAAACAGCATCTTTGTTTCTTGAACATGGTAAAGTTGTAGTGAGTACGAGGGGAAGAATACCGAGTTCAGTTGAAGTAGATACAAGTATCAATATGGGTGATGACTTCATAGATGCTCCAGTCCTCCTACTTGTTGACAGAGGCACTGCCAGTGCATCAGAAATCGTATCAGGTGCGTTGCAGGATTGGGATAGAGGTATCATTGTGGGGGATACCACATTCGGTAAGGGCTCTGTACAGAGATTGTTCCCACTTGATTATGGTTATCTTCTAAAAATGACAATTGCCAAGTACTATACCCCTTCTGGAAGATGCATTCACAGAAGCAAATGGGAAGGAATACTAAGAGAGGATAGTGATACTGGTAAAAAGAGTTTAAAGTTCTATACATTAAATCTCAAAAGGCCCGTGTATTCCGCAGGAGGCATATCTCCAGATATCTATGTCGCACCTGATACAATGGGTAGCGTAATGGCAAGGCTTTTCTCAAAATCAGCGTTCTTTAATTTTGCCGTAGATTATAAGGTAAAACACGGTTCTATACCAGAGGATTTTGAGATAACTGACGAGATGGTAAAGGAGTTTAAAGATTATCTTAAAAAGAACGATATAAAGATAAAAAACTATGAATTTAAAGAAAACCTGAATCTAATAAAAAGGGCCATAGGAACCAATTTGGCAGAGGTTTATTTTGGAGAGGAAGGACGATACAGGTATCTTGTGGCACATGACCCTATTGTTAAGAAAGGAGCCGCGATCTTATCCCGCATAAATAGTATAAAAGACATAAGAAACTATTTAAAATCCCTCCAAAAGCACAATGAAAAGTAAGGAGTTTGTTCACCTTCATGTGCACTCAGAATACTCACTCCTGGATGGAGTTATCCATGTAAAAGACCTTGTTAAGCACGCCAAAGAGATGGGTTTTCCTGCTATTGCCCTCACTGACCATGGTAATATGTTTGGTTTTGTTGAATTTTATAAGTACGCGAAGGAGATGGATATTAAACCCATTATTGGGATGGAGGCCTATATTGCAGGAAAATCAATGCATGAAAAAAAGAATGAAAATAATCCCACTTATCATCTTACGCTTCTTGCCATAAATAACCAGGGTCTAAAAAACCTCATGTATTTAAGTTCAAAGGCATACATAGAAGGGTTTTACCAAAGGCCGAGAATAGATAAGGAACTCTTATCCCAAAGGACAGAGGGTCTTGTAGCACTTTCTGGTTGTATTCAAGGGGAGATACCCCAGCACATTTTAATTGGTGATATGGATGGCGCCAAAAAAGCGCTTTTTGAGTACATAGATCTTTTTGGTAAAGACAACTTCTTTTTAGAGATACAAAATGTTGGCATACCAGAAAATATAAAGGCCAATAAGGGCTTAATTGAACTTGCCTCCTTGTATAATGTGGGACTTGTTGCTACTAATGATGTGCATTTCCTCCGAAAGGAAGATAGAGTGCTTCAGGATATAGTGATGTGTATACAGACAGGCATGCAGTTAGAAGATGAGAAAAGGACATTGAGGGCAGAATCAGAGAATATATACCTTCGTAGCAAAGAAGATATGTGGGAACTCTTTGGAGAGATACCAGAGGCTCTATATAACACAGTGGGGATTGCAGAAAGGGCTGATATACACCTTACATTGGATGCCACAAAGGTCCATCTACCAGATTTTAAACTTCCAGAAAACTATAAAGATTCCTTTGAATACTTAAAAGACCTTGCAGAAGAGGGACTTTATAAGAGGTTTTCCCAAGAGCCTCCCAAAATATATAAAGAAAGGCTGAAAAGTGAACTTGAGATTATTCAAAAAATGGGATACGCAGGGTATTTCCTCATTATATGGGACCTTGTTACACAGGCTAAGAAGATGGGAATACCTGTTGGCCCGGGGAGAGGCTCTGCTGTCGGTTCCTTAGTACTATATAGCCTTGGGATAACCGAAGTAGATCCAATAAAGTATAATCTTATATTTGAAAGGTTTTTAAATCCTGAGAGGGTGTCCCCACCTGATGTTGATATAGATGTTTCAGATGTTTTAAGGGATAAACTCATTCAATATGTGAGAAGAAAATACGGTAATGAAAGCGTTTCCCAGATTATAACATTCGGTCGTGCTCTTGCAAGAGCAGTGATAAAGGATGTAGCGAGGGTAATGGGTTATCCTTATAAGGAAGGAGACAGAATTTCAAAACTTATACCACAGGGTATGAGCATAGAAGAGGCACTTGAACATTCTGAAGAACTTAAAGGTATATATGAGAGTGATGAGAAACACAAAAAACTCTTTGAATATGCCATGAGGCTTGAGGGACAGATCAGAAATACTTCAGTCCATGCAGCAGGCGTTGTTGTAGCCCCTGGAAAACTCTATGAATATGTGCCTTTACAGAGGACAAAGGATGGAGATACATCAACCCAGGTTGATATGAAATCCCTTGAACTATTGGGCCTTATGAAGGTAGACCTTTTAGGTCTTAGAACCCTATCTATTATAAAAGAAACTGAGCGTCTTGTAAGAGAACGACACGATAGTGATTTTTCCATAGAGCATATCCCTCTTGACGATAAAAAGACCTTTGAGCTTTTACAAAATGGAGATACCCTTGGAGTGTTTCAACTGGAATCGCGTGGCTTTAGGGATATATTAAGGAGATTAAAGCCTGACAGATTCCAGGACCTTATAGCCATTGTAGCCCTCTATAGACCAGGCCCAATACAATCTGGTATGCTTGAGAGTTATGTAAGGAGAAAGAGAGGTGAGGAGAAGATAGATTACTTTAGTCCTGAGTTGGAGGATATCCTTAAAGAAACCTATGGCGTTATTGCATATCAGGAACAGGTTATGCAGATTGCATCAAAACTTGCGGGCTATTCCATGGGTGAAGCAGACCTTTTGAGAAGGGCTATGGGGAAGAAAAAAGCAGAACTCATGCAGCAGCAAAGAAAAACATTTATAGAGAAAGCAAAGGAGGTTGGAACCTCGCCCGAACTTGCAGCCGAGATCTTTGACAAGATTACTCCATTTGCAGGATATGCCTTCAATAAGTCGCATTCTGCTGGCTATGCCTTAGTTTCATATAGAACCGCGTATCTTAAAGCCCATTATCCATTGGAATTCTTTGCTGCCAACATGACCTTTGAAATGAATGCGCAAGATTCACAGGAAAAAATTCAGAAGTTTATAAAAGAAAGTAAAGAAAAGGGTATTGAGGTTTTACCCCCTGATATAAATAAGAGTGAGTATGAGTTTATTGTTGAAAAAGATGGTATTAGATTTGGGCTTGGTGGCATAAAGAACATAGGGAAGCAAGCCGTAGATATTATTTTAAAGGAAAGAAAAAACGGATATTACAAAGATTTTATAGACTTTTTGGAGAGGGTTTCAACAAAAACAAAGGTTAATAGAAGGACAGTGGAGTCACTTGTAAAGGCAGGGGCATTTGATACCTTTGAGAAAAATAGGGCAAAACTGTTGTTGATTTACAATGAGTTTCAGAAAAAAACGCCTAAGAAGGAACTTCCATCGTTGTTTGGAGGAATATCACAAAACTTTCAAGAAAAATACGATGTTGGAGATGTAGCATTTCCAGATGACTTAAAACTCTCTTACGAGAAAGAGGTTCTGGGCTTTTTCTTCTCCCAAAGTCCCTTAGAACGATTTTCATTTGTCGATTTCTTACCACACATTGAAGATATTAAACTCTTTGACCATTTGAGAATTCCTGCATTTGTTCTTGAGAAGAAAAGAAAGAGAACGAGAAATAAGGAAACATACGGCATACTTAAGTCCTATGTGAATGGAGGCGAAATTGAGGTCCTTGCCTTTAAAGATACATGGGAGCGGTATAAAGAGAAACTCATAGAAGATAGACTTTACATCATAGAGGGTGATGTAAGGGTAGAGGATGAGGGAGTTAAAATGTTTTTACGCAGTGCAGACCCTGTAGAAGATGATGTAGAAAGTTTTATCAAAGGCATTTTAATAAGGATTGACAACCATCATCTCTCCGATGAAACCATTAAGTTGATAAAGAATAATCTCACAAGAAGTAAAGGGATTCCTGTTTATATAAAGGTAAATGGCGGATTGTTCATATCAGATGGTTTTTATCTAACCCTTAAAACGGATATACTTAAGAATATAGAGAACTTGCCTGGTGTAGAAAGGGTAATGATTATATTTTAGTTTTAATAGGAGGCAAGTTATGGAACTTATTCACAAAAGGTTATTAATTCTATGGGTAATGCTTAGTATAGGCCTTCTTTATGGCAAGGGCAAGCAAGACCCGCATTCATCCGATCATCGTTCATTTGGCGTGAGTTTTGTTGGAAGTTGGCCATTTGGTCCTTCTTATGCGGTTTGTTATGATAGTTTAAGAAGTGCTGTATTTTTGGGCTCTGGTGGGGGTGTTTACATCCTTGATGTTTCAAATCCTCAAAATCCTGTGAAAATATCTGAAAAGATACATACCCGTGGATTTGTATATGACCTTTTCTATGATGAGAGGCATAAAAACCTTTATATTGCGGATGGAGGTGGTGGGCTTGAGATATGGAATGTACAAGACCTTTCAAATCCAAGTAAAATAAGTTTTTTTGATACACCGGGCGAGGCTTTAGGTGTTTATGTTAGAGATACCTTTGCCTATGTTGCCGATAAAGAGGCTGGACTTCTTATAATAGATGTTTCAGAGCCTTCAAAACCTTATGAAATAGGATTTTACGATACGCCGGGGTGGGCTCATAAGGTGTATGTAAAAGATAGCCTTGCCTATATTGCTGATGATTGGAAAGGTCTTCGTATAATAGATGTGTCAAGCCCTTCCAATCCTTATGAAATAGGCTTTTATAAAACCCCTGATTATGCTTATAGTGTTTGTGTCAGAGGCTCGTACGCTTATGTTGCTGCAGCTAGTGCTGGTCTTATTATTATAGATGTATCATACCCTTCCAGTCCAAATGAAGTAGGAGATTATAATATACTTGGAGACGCTATGGATGTATACGTGAAAGGTTCATATGCTTATATTGCTGATGATTGTTTTGGATTTAGTATAATAGATATATCAAATCCATCTAACCCACAGGAAATAGGAACTTATAATACTTTTGACGAAGATGTTGATGTTTGTGTAGGTGGTACTTTTGCCTATGTTGTTGATAGTTGGAAAGGCCTTCGTATAATAGATATTTCAAACCCTTCTAATCCTTGTGAAATAGGCTCTTATGATACCCCTTTGGGTGCTTCTGGTGTTTATGTAAGTAAAGCTCTTGCCTATGTTGCTGATGGTTGGGCAGGACTTCGCATAATAGATGTTTCTGACCCTTTTAATCCACATGAAGTTGGGTATTATGATACTCCTGGGCATGCTGTTAATGTATATGTGAAAGATACCTTTGCCTATGTTGCGGATCTGGATTCTGGACTTCGAATAATAGATGTATCGGATCCATCCAATCCGCATGAAATAGGATTTTATGAACCACCTGAGTGGGTTTATGGAGTTTATGTGAAAGATACCTTCGCCTATGTTGCCAATGGTGGCATATTAATAATAGATGTTGCTGACCCCTCTAATTTACATGAAATAGGTTTTTATGATAAGATTGGGAATATTCGTGGTGTTTATGTTAGAGATAATTATGCCTATGCTGCCAGTTGGGATGCTGGCCTTCGCATAATAGATGTGTCAGACCCTGCTACTCCACATGAAGTGGGCTTTTATAGATGTGGGGCTCAAAGCGTTTATGTTAGAGGTAATTATGCTTATGTTGCTGGTTGGAATGCTGGACTTCGGATAATAGATGTATCGGACCCCTCCAATCCGCATGAAATAGGGTCTTGTGATGCTTGTATTTATGCTGTTGATGCCTGTGTTTCAGGTAATTATGCCTATGTTGCCACTTATTCTCCTAATGATCTTTATGTAATAGATGTTGCAAACCCTCATCTTCCTAAAGAAGTAGGTTTTTATAATACGCCTGGTAAGGCCAACAGGATTTATGTAAAAGATGCCCTTATTTATGTTGCGGACGATAGTTGGGGACTTCAAATCTATAAAAATGTTTTACCTGAAGAAAGTGCTGTTTATGATTTTGAGTTATTCGTGCAAAATCCTGTCAAACCTGGCAAAAAGACATATTTTTATCTTTTAGAAGAAGCAAATGGTGCTTTGAACCTCTTTGATTTAACTGGAAGAAAGATAAAAACAATAAAAAGTGGGCGTTTTAATGCAGGATGGAACCCATTTACCCTTGAAAAAGATACAAAAGAAGGCATATATTTTCTTGAACTTGAGGGGGATAAGGTAAGGGGAGAAGGGAAGATGGTTGTAGTGAAATAAATTCTTCAAATAGTAGATTTTAATTACTTTCATATTGTGTTATCTCAAGGTACAAATTTAAAAGATTTTGTGGGGAGAGTTTTGTGAGCGTAAATGAGCCTTTTGATTTAGATATAAGTATTACCCTGCCATCTTCAATTTTTATAGTGGAGACATCTGTATGTTCTGCAAAAAGGAGTTTCAAACGGATACCATACAAGAATTGTTTGAGTTCCTCTGGAAATTGACCAAATCTGTCCTTTAATTCTTCTACGATGTTGTCAAGTTCCTTTTCATTTTTTGCCTCAGAAATCTGCGTATAAAATCCCACTCTAGTTGTTTCGTCTTTTATATAATCTTCTGGAATAAAGGCCTTTGTGGAAAATATGAGATCAACTTCACGCCTTTTTTTGCCTTCAATGTCAGATATTGCCATTTCAAGTAATTTAAAAAACATAGAAGGCCCAACTGTTTCAATAAATCCATGCTGTTCCTTTCCTAATAGATTCCCTGCGCCCCTTAATTCCATATCTCTTAGCGCTATTTGAAAACCTGCACCAAGATGATGGTATTTTCTTATCGTTTCAAGCCTTTTAAGCATCTTTTTGGATAGTTTTTTAGGAACAAGAAAATATGCATACCCCTTAACATTGCCACGTCCTACCCTTCCCCGAAGTTGATGTAGGTCAGCAAGACCAAAGAGATGGGCATTGTCAATGATTATAGTATTTGCTTTTGGAAAATCCACCCCTTGTTCCATTATTGCTGTTGAAAGCAAAACCTCTGTATCGCCAGTATAAAAATCAGTAAGTATTTTTTCAAGTTTACTTGGTGATAACCTACCGTGTGCTACCTGAATCTTTACCTCTGGAATCAACTTCTTAATACGCTCTTTTACCTCCTGTATATCATAAATCCTATTATGTATATAGAACACCTTCCCACCACGCCCTAACTCAAATGAAATAGCCTTTTTTATAACCTCATCATCAAAAGGTCCAATATAGGTCTCCACTTCCTCCCTTCCAATAGGTGGTGTTTCTATGATAGAAAGGTCATAGATTTTACCGAGGCTCATATTCAATGTCCTTGGTATAGGTGTTGCGGTGAGCCTGAGTGTATCAACATGAGGGTATTTTTTTCTAAGTAGTTCTTTGTCTTTTACACCAAATTTGTGTTCCTCATCAATAATGAGAAGACCAAGGTCTTTAAACTCAATATCCCTTCTTAAAACATAGTGGGTTGAGATGAGGATATCGCATTTGCCTTCTTTTACTTCCCTCACAATGTTATAAAGTTCGCTTTTTTTCACGAACCTTGTGGCCATTTTCACATTGATGCCGTATTTTTCAAGCCTTTTTTTAAAAAGGTTATAGTGTTGTAAAGCAAGAGGAGTTGTGGGAACGAGCACTAATACCTGCCTGTAGTTTGCTACTACGCGCGCTGCGGCCCTTATTGCCACCTCAGTTTTACCAAACCCCACATCACCTGCTATGAGTCTGTCCATAAGGGTCTCTTTTTCAAGATCTTTCAAAGTATCCTCAATGGCTTTTTGCTGGTCTTCTGTTTCTATGTATGGAAAATCTAAGGCTATACGTTCCTCTATCTCTGGCACAGGTTTATATGTCTTCTTCTTTATCTTCTTTCTTTTTGCGTGAATACTCAAAATCTCTTTTGCAAGTTGAAAAGCCCTTACCTGTATTCTTAGTCTCCGTCTTTTCCATGTCTCTTTTGACAGGGATGAAAGAGCAACATCTTCTCTATCTATATTAAACCTCTCTATTAAATAAAAGTTGTGTGTGGGAACATCAAGGTACCCATCTTTAAAAACAAGCCTTGCACAGTCATACTCTTTACCAAAGGCCTTGATACGCACAAGACCATCAAATTTTGCTACGCCATAATCAAGATGAACAACATACTCACCTTTTTGAAATGTTCTCTTAAACTCTGCTCTTTTTTTTACCTGTTTGGCTCTCTTTTTATAAATAGGAAATAGCATGAGTTCTGTGAATACGGCTATGTTATGCTTTTCATCCACAAAGCCTTCTTCAATAAGCCCTATATGTATTTCTCCTGGTAATATCTCTCTGTACCTTTTTCCCCTTTCCTTTTCTACAGTATAAAATTGCACCCTATATCCGTTTGCAATATAAAAACTCATTGCCTGGATAAGTGCTTTAAAATCAGGGTATCTTGATGGGAGAGGCTTAATCCAGGATATAGGCGTTTCTTCTGGAATAAATTCCAAAATATTAGGTCTTATATTACCACCAGGTATGTATAAACCATTTATTTTTTCTATGGTTTTTTGCGTATCTTCCCTAAAGATTCTAATGCTTAATATTTCATCTTGAAAAAATTCAATCCTTATAGGATGCACTTCAACATAGGGAAATATATCAATAATGCCTCCTCTTTTTGAAAATTCTCCCTGTTTTTCAACAAAATCAACTCGCATATAGCCAAGGTCTTGCAAAATTGTAAGCATTTTATCCATGGAAAATGTTTTACCTGGTGATAGAAGGTCATAAGAGAGGTTTTTTAAGTCATTTATACATGGGTCTTTATTTATAATAAGTACCTTTCTTTTTAAGGTCTTTATAGGGAGTCGTATTTTATCTGTTTTGAAAACTGAAAAATTATTAAAATAATTTAGTGCGTTTAAAATGTTTTCATCTATACTATTTGCACTTATTACACCTAATTCTTTTACATTGGAAGCTATATTTAAGACAATAAATCCTGAGGGCGCTATAAGTGGTAGATTTATATTTTTATGGTTCGGGTCGCTCTCCAACTTTCAAAATTACATCTAAAAGGTCAAATGCTTTAAATTCTTTAAGATTGTTCTCAAGTAGCGTGATTTCGTCTTGCGTGAGTTTTTCCAAAAGGGATGGGTATCTTTTAATGAGTTTTGTTGTGGCTATGCTTGCCTCCTGTCTTACTGTTCTGTTTTTTGAATTTATGAAATGCTTGACCTTTTCAAAATCTTCCTCTTCTCCGATCTCGCCCAATATAAATATTGCGCTGGACCTTATGTACCAAAATCTTTCATCTACCAAAGGCCGTATCTCAGGTAGAATTTCTTTACCAAAGTTACAAAGTGCCCGTTTTACCTTATCTCTTAAGTGCCAACTCTCTGAACGGATTAATTCAAGAAGTGTTTTTTTATCTTTTTTTTCCAATAGCATATCAACGGCATCAAGTCTGTCAAGCAAGTTCTTAGAATTTAAAAGTTTTTTTATCAAATCTTCTCCTTGTTTATTTTGTGATTTAGCCATTTGTCAATTACCTCCATAACCTTTTCTACATTTTTTCCAAGTAATGCAGAAATATGATAGACCCTCTCGCCTGGAATTACAAGTCCACTTATGTCGTCCAAAAGATCTATTTTATTAAACACCACTATTCTCTCTTTTTCCAAAAGCGCAATATTGTATTTTTCAAGTTCTCTAAGTAGTTTTTTAAAGTCATCTTTTGGGTTTTTCCCAGATGCATCTATTACAAATATGAGATACTTGGTCCTCTCAATATGTCTTAAGAAAGCAAGTCCAAGGCCTCTGCCCTCTGATGCTCCCTCTATAATGCCGGGCAGGTCGCAAAGTATGATTTCTTGGGATTTCTCATTTTTAAAAACCCCAAGATTTGGTGTAAGTGTTGTAAATGGGTAATTTGCACTTTTTACCTTATTGCCTGTAATGGCTTTCAAAAGCGTTGATTTCCCACTATTTGGAAAGCCAACAAGACCTATATCAGCAAGGTATTTAAGTTCAAGTTTGATGTGCTTCTTTTCTCCTTTTTTGCCTTCTTCTCTTATTCTTGGAGTCCTTTGTGTTGGCGTTGCAAAACGAGCATTTCCTCTTCCTCCTTTTCCACCTTTTGCCAGCAATAGCCTCTGTCCATGGTGTAGAATTTCACCTATAACACTATTTTTATCTTTGTCATAAAAAACTGTACCGAGTGGAACCTGTATGTTTACATCTTTCCCTTTTTTACCTTTTGACCTTCTTCTTCCTCCTGGTTTTCCATCTTCAGCTTTGTAATAACTTTTGTATGTGAAGTCAAGGAGGGTTCGTAGATGTTCATTACCTACAGCATAAACATTACCACCGTCCCCACCATCACCCCCATCAGGTCCACCTTTTGGTATGTATTTCTCTCTTCTAAAATGTATTACTCCATCTCCACCTCTTCCACCTTCTACTGTGATTTCTGCCACATCTACAAAAAATGATGTCCTATTTTTTTCTCCCATGGTATTATGTATTATTTAAAAAGCCCCAGAGAGATAATCTCTCTGGGGCAGGAGGGGGTGGTTGGATGGGGATAAATGATTAAAATCTCGTTAGCATTCGTCTGAATCTTCTATTAAAATTGCTCCACCAGGACACTGCTCTGCAGCTTCTTGCACATCGTCCCTGTCACCTGCGCATTCCATTCCTTCTTTTACATGTGCAAGTCCATCATCACCCATTTCAAACACATCGGGTGCAATATCTACACAGATTGCATCTCCCACACAGAGTTCATGGTCAATTGTAACCTTCTTACCCATTTCTATCCTCCTTTTGTTTAAGTATTAAAATTATACAATAAAGCAGATGTATTTTCAACCCTGCAGGATTCATCAAAAATAAATACTGCAAGGGAATGCTATCATATTTTATTTATTTTCTTTTCTCCTTTAACTTCTTACTTCCTACTTTCCACTTCTTACTTGCACGCCTTCGGCGTGCCTGTTTCAATCCCTCATAGGTAGGCTCAGAACCCAAGTGGTGGATATTACAAAAGTCATTCTATTTAGTTTCAATCCCTTATAGGTAGGCTCAGAACAAGATGTTGAACGAGCGATAATATACAGTCGTAATTAGTTTCAATCCCTTATAGGTAGGCTCAGAACGTATATTTATTTACGACAGATGATTTATCCACGATTATGTTTCAATCCCTTAT
>CAJXJZ010000024.1 GCA_913055745.1 uncultured bacterium
CCTTTTGGTCAATATTTAATTTGAGGAAACAATGGCCAACGCGGAGATTATTTTTAAGGAATGCCGTCCCATTTTTTATCCAAGCCTTTTGCTTTATAATTTTATATTAAAGAGTGGAGGAGACCATGGAAAAGGATATCCCTTCAGAATTTTACAAAAAAATTTTGCAGTTTCAGAAAAATGAGATAACAGAGCATATATTTTATAAGAAACTTTCAAATATGGCAAAGGGAGAGAACAAAAATATCCTTGAGAAAATAAGCAAGGAAGAGTTGGCACATTACAATGTATGGAAAAAATATACCAAAAAGGATGTAGGTCCAAATAGGTTTAAGGTTTTTATATACACAATAATAAGTCGTATTATGGGGATAACATTTGCCATAAAACTGATGGAAGGAGGGGAGGAGGATGCACAAAAGGCATATAGGTCTCTTACAGGTTATGTAGAAGAAGTAGAGCATATAATAAAACAAGAGGTTGAGCATGAAAATGCATTAATTGATATGATAAATGAGGAGAAACTTGATTATATTGGCTCTATGGTCTTAGGCCTTAACGATGCACTCGTTGAAATAACAGGTACTATTGCAGGGCTTACCTTTGCGCTACGGAATACAAAACTCGTGGGCCTTGCAGGTGTTATTACAGGTATTGCAGCCTCCCTCTCCATGGCATCTTCAGAGTATTTATCAAGAAAGCATGAAGGTGATAAAAAGCCTCTAAAAGGCTCTTTTTATACGGGATTGGCGTATATCTTTACTGTATTTCTGATCGTTTTGCCTTATTTTGTCTTTAGGCTGTACTATGTGGCCTTTTCTTTCACCCTGGTTTCTGCCCTTTTGGTCATATACCTTTTTACCTTTTTTGTATCTGTTGTAAAGGGTGCGAACTTTAAGAAGACATTTTTGGAGATGTTTTCCATAAGTTTCGGGGTGGCACTTTTGTCGTTTTTTATAGGGATTTTGGCGAGAATGTTGATAGGCGTTGATGTTTAAGGAGGCATAAAATGTTAAGTGATATAGAGATAGCAAGAAGAAGTAATCTTTTGTCCATAGATAAAATAGCAAAAAGGATAGATATACCTGAGAAATACCTTGAGAAGTATGGTGAATACAAAGCTAAAGTGAATCTTTCTTTTTGGGAAGAGATAAAAAACAGAAAAGACGGGAACCTCATATTAGTTTCAGCCATAACCCCAACTCCTGCAGGTGAAGGCAAAACAACAGTATCCATAGGACTTAGCCTTGGTCTAAATCGCATTGGAAAGCGTTCAATTGTTACATTGAGAGAGCCCTCCATGGGCCCACTCTTTGGCATAAAAGGTGGAGCCACAGGTGGTGGATATGCCCAGGTGCTTCCTATGGAAGATATTAACCTTCATTTTACAGGAGATATACACGCGGTAGGTGCAGCGCATAACCTCATTGCAGCAATGGTTGATAACCATATATACAGGAGAGAAGAGCCGTTGATGGATCCAAGAAGGGTGATGTGGACCCGGGTTTTGGATATGAATGACAGGGCATTGAGGAATGTTATCATCGGCTTGGGTGGTAAGGCAAATGGCTGTCCGAGGGAGAGCGGATTTTATATCACGGCAGCCTCTGAAATAATGGCTATATTGGGACTTTCGCTCTCTTATGCTGACTTAAAAAAGAGGATAGAAAATATTCTGTTAGGCTTTACCTTTGATAATCAACCTGTTTATGTGAAGGACCTTGGTTTTGCAGGCGCAGTGGCTGCAATATTGAAAGATGCCTTAAAACCCAATCTTGTACAGACAACAGAGAATACACCTGCTTTTGTTCATGCAGGTCCTTTTGCCAATATCGCTCAGGGAACATGCTCAGTAATATCCATGAAGATGGCACTTAAACTTGCCGACTATGTTGTAACAGAGGCAGGCTTTGGATTTGACCTTGGAGCAGAAAAGTTCTTTGATATTGTTGCGAGGTCAAGTGGCTTAAATCCAAAGGTTGTTGTGTTGGTCGCTACAGTGAGGGCATTAAAGATGCATGGTGGTATGGATAAGAAAAAACTTACAACACCATCTGCGGAATATGTTGAGAAGGGTTTGGGTAATCTTGAGAAGCATCTTGAAAACATTGCAAAATTCCAGGTCCCAAGTGTTGTTGCTATAAACAGGTTTGAAACTGATACAGATGAGGAAATAGAGGTTATTAAGAGATTTGTTGAATCCAAAAACAGTAAGGCTATTGTCGTAACGGCACACAAAGAAGGATCAAAGGGTGCTGTGGAACTTGCAGAGGAGGTTGTACATCTTGCAAATCATCAAAATCATTATAAGGTGCTTTATCCACTTGATATAAGCATAGAAGACAAGATAAAAATCATAACATCAGAGATTTATGGCTCAAAGGCTGTTGACTTTACTGCACAGGCAAAAAAGGACCTAAAAATGATAAAGAAACTCCATCTTGAAGATTTACCAGTATGCATAGCAAAAACGCAGAAGTCCCTTTCAGATAACCCACATTTACTTGGAAGACCAAAGGACTTTCTTGTAACTGTTAGAAGTATTAACATTTCAAGCGGTGCTGGATTTTTGGTTCCTATTACAGGAGATATTATGCTTATGCCAGGCCTTCCCAAGAAGCCTGCAGCACTTTTAATAGATATTGATGATGAGGGTAATATAACGGGCTTATTTTAGAATAATTATAAACTATTTTGCCAAACGCTCCTTTGAATGTAAAATTAAAGTAAAATGGAGGTGAAAAAATGAGCGTTCATAAAATAAAAGAACATATTTTTGAGGTTGGTGCTGCAGATTATGATAGAAGACTCTTTGATGAACTCATACCTCTGCCTGATGGAACCACTTACAATGCGTATCTCATAATTGGAAACAAAAAGACAGCACTCTTGGATACAGTTGACCCTGAGAAGAAGGATGTCCTATTTAAGAACCTTGAATATCTTGGCATTGAAAAAATTGATTATGTAGTTTCGCATCATGCAGAGCAGGACCATTCAGGCGCAATACCAGATGTACTCAAAAGGTATCCTATGGCAAAGGTGGTGACCAATAAAAAGTGCAAAGGCTTTTTACAGGACCTACTTCATATAGAAGAAGATAGATTTATTATAATTAATGATGGTGATACCCTATCACTTGGAGATAAAACCTTAAAGTTTATCTTTACGCCGTGGGTTCATTGGCCTGAGACCATGGCAAGTTATCTTGTAGAGGATAAGATCATGTTTACCTGCGATTTCTTTGGTTCACATTATGCCTCCTCAAATATTTTTGTAAAAGATGAGGCAAAGGTTATAGAAGATGCTAAAAGATACTATGCTGAGATAATGATGCCGTTTAGAACCCAGATAAAAAAGAATATAGAGAAGATAGAGCAGTTTGATATTGATATTATTGCACCAAGTCATGGCTCTTTGTGGAAAAAGCCAGAGATAATCATAAACGCCTATAAGGATTGGGTTTCTGATAGGTTGGAGAACACGGTTCTTATACCGTATGTGTCCATGCACAAAAGTACAGAGGCGATGGTTTATTTTCTATTAGATAGATTGATTGAGCGTGGCATTGAAGTAAAGCCATACAATCTAACTGTTACAGATACCGGAAAAATTGCTATGGCTCTTGTTGATGCTGCAACAGTTATTATAGCAGGCCCACAGGTCCTTGCAGGTGCACATCCATACCTTGCATATGTGGCATCCCTTACAAATGCATTACGCCCAAAGACAAAGAACATAGGAATAATGGGTTCATACGGATGGGGCGGAAGAATGGTAGATCAACTTACAGGTCTTTTATCCAACTTAAAGGCATATATGTTTGAACCTCTTTTGATTAAAGGTCATCCAGGTGCAGATGGCTTTGAAAAAATAACGAAACTTGCAGATGAAATAAAGGCAAAACACAAGGAGTTAGGACTTTTATAAGAACATAGCATGGCAAGGAAGTTTATAGAGATAAAGGGTGCGCGTGTTCACAATCTGAAAAATATAGATGTAAAGATACCAAGGGATAAACTTGTAGTCATTACCGGTGTATCAGGCTCGGGAAAATCATCCTTAGCATTTGATACCCTTTATGCAGAAGGACAGAGGAGGTATGTGGAATCCCTTTCATCCTATGCAAGGCAGTTTCTTGGTGTTTTACAAAAGCCTGACGCAGACCACATAGAAGGGCTTTCCCCTGCAATATCCATTGAACAGAGAAAGGCGTCAAAGAATCCAAGATCAACAGTAGGTACGACAACAGAGATTTATGATTACCTCAGACTACTTTTTGCACGGGTGGGAACGCCTTATTGCCCAAATTGCAACATACCACTTAAAAAAAGCACTGTAGATGAGATAGTGGATGAAATTCAAGAGGAGGAAGATGGAAAGAGAATTATGGTTCTTGCACCAGTTGTTAGGGGAAAAAAGGGAGAGCACAAAGGCGTTTTTGAGAAGATAATGAAAAAAGGGTATGTCAGGGTACGTGTAGATGGAAGTATTTACGATGTTGAGTATTTTCCTGAACTTGAGCGGTATAAATTGCATGATATAGAAATCCTTATAGATAGGCTCAAGGTTTCAGAAAAGAATCGCTCTCGACTTGCAGAATCATTGGAACAGGCAATGAAAGAGGCGGATGGCTTTGTTAAAATAATTACAGAGGATGGCAAAGAGAAGGATTATTCTGAGAATCTTATGTGCCCAAAGTGTGGTTTTTCTATGCCAGAAATAGAGCCAAGACTCTTTTCATTTAATTCACCTTATGGTGCATGCCCGGCCTGCGGTGGGCTCGGCGTTAAAATAGAGGTTTCTAAGGATGCGCTTGTTGCAGACCCTCGCCTTAATATTTTGGAGGGTGCAATAAAGGTATGGGGGGAGCCCAATCCTTTTGTTGAAAAACAACTCCGCAGGCTTGCCGATAGGTTTGGAGTAAAACTCTCCACACCATGGAAGGACCTTCCAGAGGATTTTAAGGATGCTGTAATTTTTGGTAAGGGTGTAGAACATATTAGCTTTGAGCCTGTGGCACATTATGTATGGAGGAGATATAGACAAACAGATTCAAACTGGATGAAAAACGAACTCGAAAAGTATCTTGTTTATAGAACATGTCCTGTTTGTGGAGGGTCAAGGCTTCGCAGAGAGGCACTCGCTGTGAAAATATCGGGTAAGAATATATATGATATAACTCAAATGCATATAGATGAGGCTATATCGTTTTTTAAAAATCTGCAATTTGAAGGAAGAAAAAAGATAATTGCAAGGCAAATATTGAAAGAGATTATTAAGAGACTTTCTTTTTTAAGAGATATAGGACTTTCCTATTTGACGTTGGATAGACCAACACAGACGCTTTCTGCAGGAGAGGATCAGAGGGTCAGGCTTGCAACCCAGATAGGTTCTGGGCTTGTGGGTGTTTTGTACATTTTGGATGAACCCTCTGTGGGACTACATCCAAGGGATACAAAAAGACTCATAGATACCTTAAAAAAACTAAGGGATCAGGGTAATTCTGTTGTAGTAGTAGAACATGACAGAGAGACTATGGAAAATGCGGACTGGATAATAGACCTTGGGCCTGGAGCAGGTGATAATGGGGGAAAAATAGTTGCAGAGGGCACATTGGAAGACATAAAATCTCATCCCAGGTCCCTTACTGGTAAGTATTTGAGAGGGGAAAGAAAGATAGAGGTCCCACAAAAAAGACGAAAGCCCAAAGGGAGATTCCTTGTTATAAGGGGCGCAAGACATAATAATCTAAAGAACATTGATGTGAACATTCCCTTAGGTCTTTTTGTATGCATTACAGGGGTTTCTGGCTCTGGCAAATCCTCTCTTGTTGAAGATACCCTTTATCATGCCCTCTTGAAACGTTTTTATGGCGCAAAGGTAGAAGTTGGTGAACATGATAAGATAGAAGGTATTGAATTTATTGATAAAGTCATTAATATTGACCAATCTCCAATAGGCAGGACGCCAAGGTCCAATCCTGCAACCTATACATCTTTGTTCACGCCAATAAGGGAACTTTTTGCATCATTGCCTGAGGCAAAGAAGAGGGGATATACTCAAGGCAGGTTTTCTTTTAATGTAAAAGGTGGACGATGTGAATCTTGCAGAGGTGAAGGGTTTATAAAGATTGAGATGCAGTTTCTGCCTGATGTATATGTACCTTGTGATGTGTGTAAGGGTAAAAGATACAATAGGGAAACCCTTGAGGTAAAATACAAAGGTAAAAGTATTGCTGATGTCCTTGATATGACCGTAGATGATGCATACAAGTTTTTTAAGGACATCCCATCCATAGAGCGTAAATTAAGGATTCTAAAGGATGTAGGATTGGGGTACATGAAGTTGGGACAACCTGCCACCACCCTTTCAGGTGGGGAAGCGCAGAGGGTTAAACTTGCAAAGGAACTCTCAAGACCGCAAAAGGGCAACACCCTTTATATACTTGATGAACCTACAACAGGGCTTCATTTTGAGGATGTAAGAAAACTCGTAAAGGTATTAAACAGGCTTGTTGATAAGGGTAATACAGTATTGGTAATAGAGCACGAACTTGATGTTATAAAATCAGCAGACTGGATAATAGACTTAGGTCCAGAGGGTGGAGAAAAAGGTGGATATATTGTTGTAGAGGGTACACCTGAGGAGGTAGCAGCATCTCCTAAGTCTTATACAGGGAGGTTTTTAAAAAAGGAACTTGAAAGAAATGGATAGTTTCTCTTCTGTTATTGGCCATGAGCACATAAAAAATCTCTTATGGAAGATATACAAGGATAACACAATTCCACCTTTTATGATATTTGAAGGGCCCATGGGTGTTGGAAAGGCACAGATGGCCTATGAGTTTGCCAAACTTTTGATGTTTGATAATAAGAAAGAGGTGCTTTCAAGTCCTGACTTTTATTTAATTCAGCCTTTGGAGCAAAAAGCTGATATAGATCTATCACAGGGCATAAGGCCCATTAATTTTGACCATTCAAAGGACATACGTATAGATGCTGTCCGTGAACTTAAAAGAGAATTGTCAAAAAAAGGTACTTATGAAGCCCGGTTGCGCGTGGTCCTTATTTTAAATGGTGAGAATCTCAATCAAGAGGCGCAAAATAGTTTTCTTAAAACCCTTGAGGAACCACCTCCAAAAACAGTGATAATCATGGTTGTATCCCACAAGGAGATGATTTTACCAACTGTATATTCTCGGGGAAAGAAGATCTCCTTTGGTGCTCTTAAGTTTGAAGACTTTAAAAAATATCCCTTTGAGGGGAGTGTGCCAATTACGGTTTTATACAATCTTTCCCAGGGGAGTATAGGAAGGGCGAAGAAGATAGAAAACTCCTTTGTTTTTGCTTTTAGAGCAAAATTTATAGATATTCTTATAAAGAAGGATTTTCCTGCCCTCTATGATTTCTTTGAAGAGGTTTCAGTGGACAAAGCAAGAACACTTGATTTTTTGGATATGTTTTCTACTATTTTAAGAGACATTTATGTGATGCATTATAATGATCCCTGCATAAATAGTGATATAGAAGGCAAGTTAAAAACTTTAATGTCGCATATGCCTTTGGATATTGTTGAAGATATGATAGAACGCACGAAAAAGTCATATAGTATGGTCCTTGCAAATGTGCAAAGAAAGTATATACTCTTGTATCTTATAGCACCACTTTTGCCTCCTAATATCAGAGATAAGTATGATGATAGCCTTAGATTTCTATGGGAATAAAAGACGAGAATAAACTAATCAATATCATAAAGAGATTTGAGACTAAAAAAAGAAGGATAATAGGCTCAATTGGGGATGATTGTGCCTATCTCAAGGAGAAGGAAGGTAAAATCCTTGCAATTTCTGTGGATGCACAGGTTGAAAATGTGCATTTTAAAAGGGAATGGTTACCTCCTTATTACATAGGTTATAGGGCAATGGCCTCTTGCCTTTCTGACCTTGCATCTAAGGGGGCAAAACCGATTTTAGCCATTGTTGATATGCACATAACACATAAAGATGATGAGGAATTCATTGAAGATGTTTATAAGGGCATGTATAGTTTATCAAAAAGATTTAGGTTTTCCATTGCAGGAGGGAATATATCACACAGCAATGTATTTTCTCTTAGCATAACAGTGATTGGTGAACTTGAAGGCAATATCCCAGAAAGGAATAAGGCAAAGCCAGGTGATTTTGTTTATCTTACAGGGGATGTTGGGAGAAGCAGGTTATTCTTAGAGTTAGTTGGAAGGGAGGAGATCCCAGAAGAGGTTTTTGCTAAGTTCGCCATGCCATCTTTAAGGTTTAATATTATGCGTGATGTTACGTCAAAGTACAGAATAAATGCGTCCATGGACATATCAGATGGTCTTGGTATTGATGCGCAAAGGATTGCAATGGAAAGCAATGTGGATATCTATATTTATGAAGACAGGGTTCCTCTGCACCCTATGCTTAAAAAATACGGCAGGGATGTGTTATTTGCCCTTGAAAGCGGTGAGGAGTATGAGGTGTTGTTTACAACCAAGGATCATATAAAAAGGAAGCATGTTTCATTAATTGGTGAGATTAAAGAGGGTAGTGGTAAGGTGTTTTTAAAAAGGGCCTCTTTGGATTTAATTGATATAGGTTCCTTAGGGTTTGACCATATCAAAGGGGATAACCTTAAGCACCCTTAGGCCATCCTTTGAAGTTTCAAAAAGTATCTTAACCTTTGTCTCGGGAGCATAAAGGTCAAGTAATCTTTCAGGATCTATTACATTATAGTCCTCGAGTAGTTCTTTTATATCCCCGAGTTTTACATGATTAGCGAGTACCCTCAATTCAAGTCCTAATTTACCGAGTTCTTCAAGATGCGTCATTTTTTCCTTATCTGGTTGGTTTGATATTACAAGGTCAGCAAATATATTTTTGCTTTGAGGGTGCTCTTTAAAATATCGTTCAACTTCTTCAAATAAAACAGGAATATCCCACTCTTCTATACTAAATCCGCTTGCTAACTTGTGACCACCATAGTTAATGAGTATTGGAGATAAATATTCAAGCAATTTTAAGGAATTAAACCCCTTAGGTGCCCTTATCTCTGCTACTCCTGTTCCATTTTCTTTTCTTCCTAAAATAATCGCAGGTACATCATATATTTCTTTTAATTGGTTTGCAACGAATCCAAGATAACGGGGATCTGTATCTTTAAGGTCAATTAAAATATAGTCTCTGATTCTACCTATCTTTTTCTTAGCCTCTTCAAGGTAAAATGTTGCATTCTTGAACCATTCTTCACTTTTCTTTAAGAGTGGTTCTATTATATCTTCTGCTTCAATCATACTTCTTGTGAGTAAGAGATCCACTGTAGGTACCTTACCGTTTTCTGATTCACCACTTGAAACCAATGAAACAAGCAATTCCCACGATGGTTCACTATTGTATTTCTTTCTTAAAACCTCTATGAAAGGGAGATGGAGTGTTTTTAGTATTTCTGCACCTTCCTTTATAAAGATGGCGTTTTCTGATATAGGGGGTACTTTGTCTGCTATGGTGCCAATGGCTGCGAAAACTAAAAGTTCAGGGTACTTTTCCTTTATGTCATAGAGACTCATTCCTGCCTTTAGACTTAACATCCCCCATGCCATTTTAAATGCAACCCCACACCCTGCAAGATATCTATAAGAGTCACCACCCAATTTGGGATTAACGAGCAAAAGTCCATCTATGGAATGGGATATTTCATGGTGGTCTGTTATAACAATTTCAATACCCTTTTCCTTTGCATATTCTACAACCTCCTTATCGCTGGAGCAGCAGTCCACTGTGAGTATAAACTCCACCCCCTTTTGAGCCAATCTATCTATTGCCCCTTTGTAAAGACCATGTCCTTCTCTGCGTTTAGATGGGATGTAGTAGTCTGGATCTGCGCCAAGAAGATTGAGACTTTTTAACATAATGGAAACTGATGTTACTCCATCTGCATCTTCATGTCCCCAAACAACCATGCGCTTTTTCTTTCCCACAGCAGAGAGGATCCTTTCTATTGCCCTTTCACTATTGGGAAGCGATTCTGCAGGCAAAAGTTCAGATAATTCTGGATTGAAAAATGCATCAACTAAGGCTCTATTGTTTATTCCTTTATCTATGAGGATCTTGGCTAAGTCCGAAGTAAGCCCGTACTTCTCTTCTATATACTTTTCAATTTGTCTTGTCATAGCGTTATATGATAACCTCCTAAATGTGAACAGTCAAAACTACCTCGCTCTCTTTCTATTTTGGTTTTGTTGTTTTTGACCTTGCACAGATGGTTTATAGGCCACCATTCTGTTTCTTAAGCGTTTTGGTAATCTTGGAACTTGCACTCTGAAGATCTTCATCACTGTTTCATTTCTGATTCTATCCAAAAGTTGGTTATAGAGTTCAAAACTGTCTTTTTTGTATTCAACGAGAGGGTCTTTCTGTGCATAGGCTCTAAGATATGTTTGTTCTTTGATTTGGTCAAGCATGTAGAGGTGTTCTCTCCATGCCGTGTCCAAAGTGGTAAGGAGGATCATTCTCTCTATTTCTCGCATTCTCTCATCACCGTAAGCCTCCTCACGTTCTTCATATGCCCTTTTTATCTCTTCCCACAAGGCATTGAACACTTCTTCTCTTTGCATGTCCTCCTTTACAGATTGTGTATCAATGAGGAATATGTAAGATATTTCCTCTCTGAAAGTTTGAATATCCCACAGGTCTTTTTGTTTTTCAGGAAGATGCTCATCCATTTTCTCTTTGAGTAATTCCTTTGCATACCCATCAAGTATAAGGCTTTTTAATTCCTTTCCATCAAGTATATCGTTTCTAAGAGCATAAATAACTTCCCTTTGCTTGTTCATTACATCATCATATTCAAGTAGCCTTTTTCTTATGGCAAAGTTTTGCATCTCCACCCTTTTTTGGGCTCTTTCAAGGGCACTTGTTACGAGTTTTGATTCTATAGGACCTTCATCCTTTTTGCCCCATCTCTCCATCATTTCAACAACCTTATCCGAACCAAATAGCCTGAGCAGATCATCTTCTAAGGAGAGGAAAAACCTTGATGCACCAGGGTCTCCCTGCCTTCCCGCTCTTCCCCTTAACTGATTGTCTATTCTCCTTGATTCGTGCTTTTCCGTACCGATAATATGAAGGCCACATGGAACACCCTCTTTAATACACTTCTTAGGGTCTCTTGGGCATGTGAACCCTTCTTTTATTTCCTTTGTGTTAATGGCACATTCTTTAATCTCAAAATCTGGATTATCAGGATTTTTAACAACTCCTTTACCAAGTTTTATATCTGTTCCTCGTCCTGCCATGTTTGTCGCAATAGTCACAGCGCCAGGTTGTCCTGCCCTTGCAACGATATGCGCTTCCTTTTCATGATGCTTGGCATTCAAAACCTGATGTGGTATACCCCTTCTGCGCAACATTCTTGAAAGTATTTCTGAAACCTCTACCGATGTTGTGCCAACTAAGACAGGTATTCCCTTTTTATGTAGTCTATCTACCTCATTTATGACAGCATTATATTTTTCTTTCTTTGTTTTAAAGATTATATCTGGATAATCTACGCGTCTTACAGGTTTATTTGTTGGTATTTGAATCACATCCAATTTATATATCTCCCAGAACTCACCTGCCTCTGTTGCTGCAGTGCCTGTCATCCCTGCAAGTACATCATACATTCTGAAATAGTTCTGAATGGTTATAGTGGCAAGGGTTTGTGTTTCCCTCTGAATCTTAACACCTTCCTTTGCTTCAACGGCCTCATGAAGACCGTCTGACCATCTACGCCCTGGCATGAGTCTTCCTGTAAACTCATCTACAATTACCACTTTACCATCCATTACGACATAATCAACATCCTTTTCAAAGAGTATATAAGCCTTTAATAGTTGAGTGAGTGCATATATTCTATCACTTTTTTCAGAGTAATCCCTTAAAACTCTCTCCTTTTCAACAAACCTCTCCCTTGGTGAGAGGTCTTTCATATTTTCAATGCGACCGAGTTCTATGGAAAGGTCAGGGAGGACAAAGAGGTCTTTTATCCTTTTTTGTACCTCCATTCGTCCTTTCTCTGTAATGTCAACAGAGTGCGCTTTCTCATCGACTACGAAGTAGAGTTGTTCGTCCAATTCCTTTATTTTCTTATCCTTCATCCATTCAAGTTCTGCCTTGTCTACGAGTTTCATAAGCCCTGGTCCCTGAAGGAGTTTAAACAGCTTCTTTGCCTTTGGTGCACCGCGTTTCGCAAGGAGAAGTTTCGTTGCAGCCTCTTCTGTTTTACCATCTTTCAGAAGTTTTTCTGCCTCAAAAAGGAACTTATTAACCAATTGTAATTGTTTTCTCACCAGCGTATCTGCTATGGGTTTCATTCTCCTATAATGCTCTTGTGAAGAGTGCTCTACAGGCCCTGATATTATAAGTGGAGTTCTTGCCTCATCTATTAAAACAGAATCTACTTCATCTATAATTGCAAAATAATGCCCTCGCTGCACTCTATCTTCAGGGTCAAATACCATGTTGTCTCTTAAATAGTCAAAACCAAATTCGTTGTTTGTTCCGTAGGTGATATCTTTGGCGTATTCGGGTTTCCTCTCCTGTGGATCCATTCCAGATTGAATAACACCAACTGAAAGACCAAGGCTCTCATACACAGGGCTCATCCACTCCTTGTCTCTCCTTGCGAGATAATCATTTACTGTGATAAGATGAGTGCCAGTGCCCTTAATTCTCCCGATTATTCCGTGCAGGTACAACGGCATAGTGGCCACAAGGGTTTTCCCTTCGCCTGTTTTCATCTCAGCGATTTTACCCTGAAAGAGCACTATTGCACCTAAGAGTTGTACATCAAATGGAATCATATTCCATTCCCACATCTCGCCCGTTACACTCCACTTTTTCCCAACAAGCCTTCTACATGCTTCCTTTACAAGTGCAAATGCCTCGGGCATAACAGATATGGGTTCTTCTCCATCCCTTAGTCTCTTTTCAAAATCTTCGGTTTTCTTAATAAGGTCCTCATCCCGTAGCGTATGGTAAGTGTCGTAAATATTATTTATTTTCTCCACATAAGGCCACAATTTTTTTATTTGGCGTTCATTTCTTGAACCAACTATTTTATCAACTATAAATCTTAGCATATAAATCCTCCTATGTTAGAACCAATCCCCATTTTCATAGAGTTCTCTTTCTATATCTTCAGGATCTGGCATATCTATACTTCTATTCCTTGATATCTTTCTCTCAAGATCAGAACTTAAGATAAACAATTTACCATTATAATCCCCAAGTATAAGGTAAATAGTTCTTTCTCCCACATATATTTCTCCAACCTTACCGGGCACATGAGGAAAGTTAAAGGTTTTGTTTTCAATATCTTTTAGTGTCTCACTGCGTTTTTCTAAATCTCTTAATGCATCCCTGCTTATAGCAAATATACCGTAGGGCATATCGCCATATCCCACATATAGATATGTGGAATCTGCTGTGATAGAGTAGAATCTATACCTTCGTATTTTTATAAGAGGAATAAACTTGGCTACATCAGGTCTAAAAGAAAATACGATATAATAATCTTTTTTGTCCTTTGCAATAAAGTATATTTCTCCATCCTCTGCCACATATGCATCAATGAACTTGTCTATTTCTTCCCATTCGTTTAGAGAAAACTGCTCTATCTCTCTTTCCCTCTTGATTTTAAATCCAGCAAGTTCACCCCTAAATGAAATGGCAAAAACATACCATCCAGATGCTACAACCCTTTTTATAAAGTTCTTTGCCCTGTTTTGTGCCTTAAATAGTTCTATGTCAATATCCTCTCCTCTTTGGCGTCTTTCCTCGTATTCTCTTGCCTTTTTATCCTGTTCAACAAGCATATCAGCAACGGATTTGAAAATAAGACCTGCAGGAAATCTATAATGTGTATTCATTGCCTTTGGTATTATAACGAGGCTGCTCTGGTCAAGAATATAGGGAGATTTATCCTGCTCTTCTTTATTTGGATTGACGCTTCCCAAGGTTATGGCAAGGCCGTGTTCAAAAGGGTATATTCTTGTAATGGGCATTCTAAGACCATTCAAAAAACTCTCTGCATATGTTTTCTGTTCTGTTTTTCCCTTATGTTTTGTTCTGAGGTTTTCAAAAAATAGAGAGGCATTTATTTTAAAGATATTACCTTCTGCAGTGCCTACAAGTATATCACCATCTTTATATGTTGTAAGGGCTGTAGGTATCTCTGAAAATGTATAAACAGGTACCTTGTGCTTTTGGAGATCACGATTCATAGATTCCAATTTGGTGTATAATTCAAGACCCTTCAGGTATTCATCATAAAAGGCGTATTTTTTCATTTCCTGGAAGACCTTTGGAACATTATTAATATAGGATACCCTCTTGCCTTGAGATATGAATATGCCAGTATCATATACAAGAAAATCTTTTATTAAAAACTCATCATATAAAAGGAGTTTCCCATATTCATTGTAGACCCTGAGGCTTCTATTAAATACATCCTCGTATTTTGCAACAACAAGATTATTTGAGAAGGTTTTAGCCCTTAGGATAACCTTTCTAAAAGACTTACGAAATATAGGTAAAAGCATAGTATAAGAATCTTCAAAATTTATAGGCCCATACTTTTTTCTAAGCACAATATCACCTCACCTCTGTCAACTTTTCAAACACTACATTTAAGCACTTTAATTTTACATCATAAAGGATGTTAAAGCAAATGGGGTTTTCATTATTAAATCTTGACAAACCATCTTATGTGGTTTATAGTTTTAAAAAAACGGGGAGGTGTAAAATGCGCAAGATACTATTTGTAGTAATGTTGAGTGTAATATATCTACATGCAGCGGCTGATATGGCCATTGATACAGTAATTCCCACTCTTTCGGGTTGGGTATCAGACACCCTGGCAGATACATTAAGTCAGTTTACTGTGGTTGTTAAAAATGTTGGCAATAGGAGGGCAAGAAATGTTAGCACCTTTTACAGGGTTGATTCAGGGGGTGTGACTATCGTGGGTCCTACTAAAATACACAAAGACAACTTTACTGCAGGACAGCAGCGTATCTATACCTTTACATGGAACCCATCCATTTATCATATGGCAGCTTATGACCTATATGTATATGATGATTATTCAGGTGGGAACACCTCTGATGATACAGTTGCTATGCACTTTAGAATTAAGGGACATCAGGGAAAGGATGCCTATGGATGGGTATGGAGGGATTCTTATTCATTGCTCGGTGCTCCAGGAGGTACGAGGTGGATAGAACTTAATGGAGATCCTGATGCTCAAGACCTTTATTTAGGTGATGATGACACTGCGCATGTTGCACTTGCACATGGTATAAAGTTTTATGGACACAACTATGATAGTATATGGGTATGTAGCAACGGCATACTCTCATTTAATAAACAACCAGGATATTGGTACGATAATGATTCAATTCCATCAAGTTCTATTAACGATGCAAGGCTACTTATGCCCTTCTGGGATGATCTTGATCCAGGTTCAGGTGGTGCTGTATATTATAAGACCTTTTCCGATACCTTAACAGTTATTGAGTGGTATCAGGTGCTTGCATACTCTTTAGGGGGTACTGATAGCACTTTTACCTTTGAAGTTCAGATACAATCAAACCTTGCATCAACTGGCGTTTATGACAATATAACATTTGTTTATAATAATATGCAATACGATAGTAGCAGTATGGATGCCACCATTGGTATACAGGATTCTGGAGCTGTTAATGGCTATTTATATTTCACATACAATGAGCAGCCATATACACCCAACTGGACGAATACAAAGGGTGTATTTGCCATAAAATTCTATAGTCCTGAGGCGTTAGGAATAAATGAAAATCAAGAGGTTTTGCCTATTAAACGCCACAGCATAATAGCCCATGGTATTTATTCCCTCTACCTTTCTCCTAATGAGGATATTTATGTAAGGGATATTACAGGCAGGCTGGTTAAAGTAAGGAAGTGGAGAGATGGGAAAAGGGTTTACATAGACCTAAGCAGACTAAAAAGAGGCATCTATTATATAGAAGATGCTAAAAAGGGCAATTTTACACGGGTTATTAATGTAAGATAATACCCTGATAAATAACATAAAAACCATTTATCGTTTGGAAGAACGAAAACCCTGTGGTATACTTTTATCTAAAAAGGGGGAATATATGAAGGTTGTAAGTTATAAGGATGTGAAAGAGTTATATGTGGATATGGAAGGGGCAAAGGACGCGTACATAAGATGGCTTATAACTTCTGACGATGGAGCACCTAATTTTGCCATGAGGCTCTTCAGGGTATTGCCTTTAGGATACACGCCCTATCATTCTCATCCTTATGAACATGAGGTATTTGTCCTTGAAGGTGAGGGAAAACTCGTTTTTGAAGGTGAGGAATATCCATTAAAACCAGGCAGTGTGGCATATGTAGACCCTGATAAAAGGCATCAGTTTGTGAACACATCAAAGGAAAAAGAACTTAGATTTATATGTGTTATACCTTATAATAGAAAATAAAACAGGGAGGGCTTATGCTAAAAAGACTCCTATGTCTAATGGTGCTTGCCTTTGGTATAGCGAAGGCAGCACAGTCTCAGAGTATAGTGGTAAGTGATGTGGGTGCTGTCTATCCCACAGGGCAAAAGGCAGCAAAGGACGGTGATAGCGTAAGGATTATTGCAACGATCTCACCCTATAATGTGGATTCTGTATGGGCAATAGGTGTATCCATTGTTGACACGCAAGTCTATACGCAGGACCCAACCCATATTCCATTATACGATGATGGGAATCACGATGATGGCCTTTCCAATGACGGTGTATATGCTACTGATTGGCTTCCTGTAAAAGGCAAAACAGCGTACAATAGGGTTATCGTTTTCGCAGCAAAGGATACATTCTGGAACGAGGGTGTTGGCACTGTTGGCATAGATAATTTTAATCCATTCATAGGAAATAGTGAGGTATTATATCCGGATGGACAGCAGGCTGCAAAGAATGGAGACAACATAAGACTTAAGACATATATGGATGATATATCTTCTTATGTGGATGTTTCATTGATGATAGACAATTCTGGCTCAATGGCCGATACTGCAACTGGAGATAGTGTGAGCAAATTGGAGGCAGCACAGCATGCAGCAGATACATTTTTGACGCAACTTGCAGATTCTGATAGGGCAGACCTATGGACCTTTTATGGAGGGACGTTTAGAACAACTAGCCAGGAAACATTAAAGGTTGCTCTTACATACAACAAGCAGGAGGTCATTGACTCTATTAATGCCCTCCAGGCTGACCAATGGACACCTTTATACGATGCCACTGTAGAGGCTGTGAGGTATGTGGATTCACTATCAAACAGAATAGCAGCAGCCATTATACTAACAGACGGTGTTGACGCAGGCCCTAGTGGAAGTTCTGGCTCGGATGAGTACACAAGAGGGGACTGCTATTTTCTACCCATACCTGTCTTCACCATAGGTTTTGGGGATACGGCAAATATTGATACTGCATTTTTGGATTCAGTTGCCCTTACATCAGGTGGAAAGTTTTATATAGCACCCAATAGTGCACAACTTGATTCTATTTATAGGGAGATTCAAACCATTATTGCTAAAATTAAGTCTCCAAAGGGCATATTAAAGGCGTGGACAGATGCAAGACCCCTTGGTGCAGATAGTATGGTTAGTTATTTTGATGATGGAGACCATGATGACAATATGTATCAGGATTCTATATGGGGCACAAGTCTCTTCACAGTAAATACATCCATCCAATCAGACAGTGTATTTTTGAATATAGCTGCCCTTGATGTGGCATACAATAGGACAAATTCAGGGATATATGTAAAGGTTGACAATATAAAGCCTATAGCAGATACCTTACATGTAACATATCCATCGGGCAAAAATGTTGTGCATAATGGCGAGAAGGTGTTCTTTACGATCTATGCTCAGGACACAGGTAGCATATCAGGAATAAGTGAGGTCTGGATTGATGCAACGCAGATAGGAGGCCCATCACATGTTTTAATGAGGGATGATGGAACAGGTAATGATGCTGTAGCAGGTGATGGCATATATACTTCAGATTCCATAGAAGTAAATACAGACACCTATTCAGGTACTGCTGCTGTGTATGCTTTTGTTAGGGATATAGCAGGGAATGTGAGCGAAAGTGCAGGCGGAGTAGTTGTTGATAACATACCACCCACAATTACAGATATAAGAGTCAAATATCCAGATGGGCAAACTGCTGTAAAACAGGGAGATACCATAGTTATAAGCGCTGAGATAACAGATGATGTATCAGGCGTAGATTCAGTTCAGATTGATCTTACAAGTATTGCAGGTGGAATATTTTATATGAAGGATGATGGCACAGGATATGACGAGAATGCTAATGACAATGTTTATACCTACGCTGGTGTAGTATCTTCTACATCTACAGGGGAAGATACCTTCACCATAACTGCTTATGATAAGGAAGCAAATTCAAGTAGTATAAAGGGTAGCGTTATTGTAGATAACACGCCTCCTTCATCTTCCTTTACCTTTATAGACCTTGATCCTGATAATATTTATGAAAATGGTGATTATGTACATATAAGGGTAATAAATACAAATGAAACAGGGCTTAAGTTAAAAGCAGACTTTAGCAGTATTGATTCTTATTATATTCCTTCCTCTGAAACATGGACAGACAATCAGGATGGCACATATGACATTGTGTATAAAATATCAGAGAATAATACAAGGCCGGATGGTCAATATCTTGTACCAATAACCCTTTATGATGGAGCCTTAAACTCTGCCTCCCACAATATTATTCTTTATCTTGACAATAGTCTTCCCAAGGTAGAGGGTGTTGATTTTGCCATAGATCCATTAAATGACAACATCTTAAATGCACCAGACACAGTAATAGGTATAGCAACAGATAACAAAGGAATAGTTCAAGCAGAGTACTTTATAGACAATACAGGGAATAATGGCTCTGGGATACAGATGGTGATAGATAGCATAGGTAAAGACACAGTTCACATAAGTGGGTATCTAAACATTTACAGTCTTTCAGAGGGCAGGCATACCGTATATGTGCATGCAAAGGATTCTACGGGTATATGGGGTGATTATGCGAGTTTAGCCTTTACAGTAGACACAACACCACCTATGATAGACAAGGTCACAGTTGTATATCCAGAGGGGCAAACAGAGGCAAGGAGCGGTCAGAAAGTTAAGATAACAGCACTAATAAAGGACAAGATAACAGGGGTAGATCCACAGACAGTTATTTTAAACGCCATAAATATCAATGGAGATTCCATGGTCATCATGAAGGATGATGGCACAAGTGGTGATGATGTAGCAGGAGATGATGTGTACACAGCAGAACTTGAGGTAACGAATACACAGACAGGTACATTTAATTTTACCATAAGGGCCTCTGATATAGTGCCCAACACATCTGGAGTGCAAGGTGATATAACATTTGACAACCTGCCACCATATCTTGATATTTCTTACTCACCCACGCCGAAGCATCAAGGAGAGGTTTATCAAAACAGCATACTTGTAGAAGTAGCCACGCATGACACACCAGTTAGTATGAACCTTAAGGCAGTAGTATTTGATGTTTACAATGCAAGTGGTGATATAGTTTATCATAAGGATATAAATAAGATTCCAGAGGAATTAAGGTTCAAGGACGAGCTACCACTTGTAGTAGGATTTAATAGAATAGTAATCAAGTCCATTGACCATGTTGGTAATGTAACGAGGTATGAAGATACCATAAACTATGTAGTTCCAGAGGTATCAGATGTAGTAGGACCGGAGGGGGACACCATAAAGGCGCCAGATGGGACGATGCTCATCATACCAGAGGGAGCGCTTTTAGATAACACAGAGATTAAGATAAAGACAATACCATCCTCATTATTACCACCACCTCTTGATACAGGGATAGTAATAATAAAAGCAGGGCATGAGATTACCCCACATGGTATAGATTTCCATAAGCCTGTAACACTTGTCTTGCCGTATACCAGTTATGACCTTGACCCGGATCATGATGGAGTAATGAACTATAAGGCAGATTCTTTAACAGTATTCTATTACGACAGGAACGAGTGGGTGAAAGTTGGAGAGGCAGAGATAGATACAGTGCAGAAGAGTGTGAGTGTTACAATAAATCATCTGTCCACATTTGTATTAGGGGTGGATAGGAGAACACCACCTCAAAAAGTACTCGTGTATCTTACGAGGAATCCATTCAAACTCAATGAAGGTACGAGCATAGTTTACGATCTACCAGCACCAGGGAGGATAACAGTAAAGATCTATGATTTAAATGGAGACCTTGTAAGGACCCTTGTAGATAATCTTGAGGTACCGAGGTCTGGTGAGTATTCAATAAAATGGTATGGTGCATCAGACAGTAATCGTTTCCATGGGAGTGGGCTTTACATCTATGTCTTAAAGTACGAATCAGATGACGGAACATATAAGAAAGAGATAAAGAAACCCATAGGGATAATAAAGTAGGAGGTGGAAGATGAGGAAGATAATAGGGATTTTAATAGGCATAGGGATATTAAGTGCGTCGCCAGTAGAGATTGGCATAGGAGCAAGAGAGCAAGGTATGGGGGGAGCCTGTGTGGCTTTATCCCAGGATGCCATGAGCGTTTACTGGAACCCTGCAGGATTAAGTGAAGTAAGTTCTCCCCAGATTGTAATAACGCATTGGATGTGGCAGGATATAAAGGATGTAATGGTGGATTATCTATCCTTTGCACATTCAATAGAACCAGTAGAGGGGTCTCGTTTAGGCGTAGGTTTAGGACTTCTATCAAGGTGGGCTAAACTTGAAGAGGGGAATCCAGATTACAATTTAAACAGTACAAGTCTATTCACGGACAACACATTTGAGGTTTCAGGTGCGTTTTCCATATACAGTTATCTAAAGATAGGGTTAACCTTGGATAGGCACTGGATAACATCTTCCATTGGAGGAAAGAGTGGGCTTGGATTCAACTTAGGATTAAAAGGCGCGTTGTATAAAGATGACAATTACCAGGTGTATTACGGTCTTTTAATAAGGAATATCATGGCGGGTTATGGAGATGAGAAGACGTATCCAGAGGGCAGGTTAGGTTTTGCATTTGTTGGATTTCCCATAGTAGAGGATGGTAAGACAGTGGAACACTATTTAAAGGTAGCGGTTGATCTTGCAGAGAAAGATGATGTAAATGGTAATTCAGGATTAAATTTCCATTATTATGCGGGATTGGAAGTTACACCAGTAAAATATGTTTCTCTAAGAGCGGGTTACAATGACATTTATCAATACTCAGGTGGAATAGGTGTAAAATATTATAAGTTTGGTGTTGATTATTCATACAGTGGTGGAAACAAGACATTTGGAGACGCGCATAGGGTAGGCTTGCGATATTTCTTCTAAGGCTCTTATAAATTTAGGATTTTTAAAGGGGAGGTATATACCTCCCCTTTAAAATATGATGCGAAATCACACTACTACTTGACAATAAGGCCATTATCCATTATTTTATAAATACAACAAAAGGAGGAAGAGCCATTTTTTTGAGTGATGATTGGTGGAAACAGATGAAAAAAGAAGCCCCAACAAAGAGGGGGGGGCTTGAGAGTAAAAAAGGAGAGCGAAAAGAAACAGGCAAGATAGGGGGAGTGGGAACAGGTATTTCCACAGAAACAGCCCCCTGGAAGGCCGGACTTAAGGCCGCTAAGGCCTCTCTTCAGGAAATTGGCGGGATTAAACCGGATATCTCGTTTGTGGCTGTTACTGGTGAATACAGTATTAAACATGTTATAAAGGGGATAAGAAAAGGGAATGGCGGTGCTCCTGTCGTTGGGCTGTTAACACATGGGTTTGTGTTCTCAGAGGAAGACATTGCAGGCAGTGGAATTGCGGTTTCTTCTATATCGTTGGATACAGTGAAGTTTGAGGTTGGACTTGGGCAGGGGGTTTCAAGTAATATAGAGAACGCCATAGAAGAAGCCATTACACCTATTTTGGATCAAGTCGTAGCCAAAAAAGCAGAGGGGTATGATTATCTTACTATCTTTTTTATTGTAGATGCTGTGCGGAATGGTGACCTCTTAATGAGTAGATTGGTAAAAGTGCTTGACTCAAAAGATGAGTTCATTCCATTTCTTGGCGCTGTGCTTGATATTACAGGAAAAACTTCAGATAAATGTGGTGTTATATATCTTGATAACATATATCATGATGCATTTCTGGCTGTTGGTATGTACTCAAAAATACCGATATCGACAGGATATGGACATGGGCTTTATCCCCTTGTACCCAAAAGGGCGACAAGTGTTTCGGGCGATGTAATCGTTGAGCTTGACGGCAAACCTGCTTATGAGGTATGGAAAGACTACCTTGTTCGTAAGGGACACGATGGTGATGATATAGACAAAGAGCCAGGGAAATATCTATCCCGGTTCCTTTTTGGTATTCCTGACCCTTCCTCTCCCAGACAACCCAAAGTTAGGATGGCTCTCGGTATAACTAAAGAAGGTGGAATAAGGTTGAGTGGTCTTGTTAAGGAGAATTCCACGGTATGGTTTATGGAGGCGAGAAAAGAGCGTATGATAGATCAAGCAGGAACATCGGTAATAAGAGCTATAGAAGGCCTTAAAGAGGGCAAGCCTTCTGGCGCATGGGTGATATCCAGTTTAGTTAGATTTTTGAATATGAAAAACGACTATTTTGAGGAACTTCATGCCATCCGGAGAAAGTTAGGTATTCCTTTCATAGGGTTCAATTCCGCAGGAGAATTTTACAGGCCGACTTCTACAATGAAATGGTATCACAATAGTTCTGTTATAACGATGCTTTTTTCTGAATGAAAGAGTTTCCAGTAAACTTTTACAAACAATTGCTTAATATAGTTGATGAGATAGTTCTTGTTTTTGACGCTAAATACAATATACAACTTGTAAATAAACCTATTGAGAAATTAGGATACGAACCTGATTCCTTAGTGGGAAAGCCTCTTTTAAAGATGTTTCCAGCACATTCCAGATTACCTGTGAAGAAGAAAATAGAAGAATTTAAGCATCCTTTGGTGTTTAGAACGAAGGTAGCAAATGCTGATGGCGTGAGTGTTGTTGTTGAGGTGAGTGTTAACAAGTTAAAATCAGGTGAAAGGCATTTCTTTATTATGACTTTTAATACTGTTAATAATAAATCTTTTGGGGAGAAGGCTATAGACCTTATAAAATCAGGTATTTTAATCGTTGATCGAACTGGCCGTGTATTCTATAATAATGCTTATGTAAACAATCTATTTGCTAAAAGATCGATTTATCATATTAATAATCTGCCTCAAAAAGTGGCTATAGGTTTGTCTAATGCTATAGAAAATGATTTATCTACAGGGGAGTTTGAACTTAATGGTGGTAGATTCGTAGGATTTGACCTTGAGAAATATAAGGATAATGGGAAAACCTTTTATCTCATAGATTTAAAAGATATTACCGAGAAAAAATTGATGGAAAGGGCAATGAAGACCTTTGATAAGATATCCTCCCTTGATTCTTTGGCAACAGGATTAGCACATGAGATAAAGAATCCTCTTGCTGGTATGAGACTTATGGCACAAAGGCTTGATAAAGAATTGGAAAAAAATGGTGATGAAAGAAATAGAGAGTATATAAAGAGAATAATTAAACAGATTGATAGAATTGACCATTTGATAAGAACCTTGTTTTCTCAGGTGAAACAGCATACTATTGACTTTGAAGTATTTGATGTCAGTAAATTGATAGAAGAAATCGCTGCTTTTAACGAAAACGAATTTGTAAAAAACGGTATATTTTTTAGGCTGAAAGTGAAAACGGAACCGCAAGTAATAGCAGACCAGAATCAGATGAATAATGTGTTTTCTAATTTGATATTGAATGCAATAGATGCCCTTAAGCAAGTTAAAGGGGAAAGAAAAATAGAAGTAGTTATACGTGATTCAAATTTAACTTGCCCTATATGTGGCACGAGATATACGGCAATTGATATTATAGATACAGGTAAAGGTATAAAAAAAGAGCATCTCTCAAAGTTGTTTTATCCATTTTTTACCACTAAGCCAGAAGGAACTGGCCTTGGTCTGTTTCTAGTCCAAAAACTTATTAAAGAAAACAAGGGGCTTATAAATGTTGAAAGTGAGTTGGGAAAGGGAACGGTTTTTACCGTTTACCTTCATCCTAAAGATGCGAAAAATAAAGGATGTTTTCCTAAACTATAGGAGGTAAATAGCATGCCAAAAGTTTTGATAGTTGATGATGAAGAAGATATTTTATGGGGACTTTCAGAGGAGCTTACAAGAGATGGCATAGATGTGGATACTGCATCAAATGGCCAGGAAGCCTTTGAAAAAATTAAGGACACTGATTATGATTTTTTGATTACTGACATTAGAATGCCGGGAATGTCAGGTTCAGAACTCCTTTTAAAGTCAAAAAAATTGAGACCAGATCTTAAAGTAATTGTTATGACCGCATATGGCTCAGATGAGTTAAGACAGGAAGTACTTTCTCATGGGGCTATTAGTTATTTGGAAAAGCCATTTGATTTTGAGCAACTCTTGGAACTCATTAAAGAAAAAGAGAAAAAGACCGATGAGACGATTTCCAAGTTGAGTTTAAATCAGTTTTTACAACTTGTTTCTATGGAAGGTCAATCATGCACAGTTACTGTAAAGACCGAGGTGGGAGAAGGAAAAATATACTTTATTGATGGGGAAGTTGTGAACACGGAATTCAATGGCTTGACCGGTGAGGAAGCGTTTGTTAGTATAATGAAGTTTCAAAACCCTCCGTTTGATGTTGAATGGGGTGTTCCGCAAACAAAAAGGACGATTGAAAAACCTCTTCATGCACTGCTTCTCTCTGCTGTAGCAAAGAAGGAAGAGAGTGAGGCGGGAGTTTCTGAGTCCGAAGAAATCGGTGGTGAAGAAGTAGATCTTTCGGCACTGAGTAATCTTTTTGGTGAAGATGAAGGAGTAGCGGAAGAGGTTAAGGAAGAGAATGTGGAAGAAGAGGCAGAAGTTACAGAAAAACAGACTCAAGCACCTGAATCAGAAGAGGAAGAGATAAACCTTGAGAACCTTTCTTTTGAGGATGAAGGTGCAGTGGAAGAAGAGGTTAAAGAAGAGGCTAAGCCAGAAGAGAAGGAAGTAGAAGAAGCAGAGAAAGAGGAAGTGGCCAAAGAGCCTGAAGGAGAAGAGAAGCCAGCGGAGGAAGAAGAGTTTTCCCTTGAAAACCTTGAGAGTATGCTTTCTGAAGAAGTAGGTGAAGAGGTGGAAGAAAAGGAAGAGGTTGAGGAAGAAGAGAAAGAGGTAAGCAAAGAAGAGGTTAAGGAAGAGGCTAAACCAGAAGAGAAGGAAGTAGAAGAAGCAGAGAAAGAGGAAGTGGCCGAAGAGCCTGAAGGAGAAGAGAAGCCAGCGGAGGAAGAAGAGTTTTCCCTTGAAAA
>CAJXJZ010000025.1 GCA_913055745.1 uncultured bacterium
CCTCAAAATAAATATTGACCAAAAGGGTACCCCCATTCCTTAAAATACATTAAGGTAAGAATGAGTGCTATATTGGAGGAGATTCAGTTGCAACATCCCCCGTCCCTTCGGGACACCCCCTTCTAAAGGAGGGGGATTTCTCTTACTATCCCCCTTGGTGAAGGGGGATTAAGGGGGATTGTTCCTAAAACATCCCTCTCCCTTATTAAAATACACTATGTCAAAAAGGATATGGTAGTTTGGATAATGATATGAGTACTTATTTCTGTTGACTGCTTTACAATCATACATTATCATAATAAAGGCAAAAACAAGGAGGTGTGTATGTATAAAAAAGCCGTATCTCTTGCACTCGTTGTGGCTCTGTCTCTTGGGCTTGTAGGATGTGCCACTGTACAGGTTGAGGCACCCCGGGGAACGGATATAAAACTCTCCACAGAAAATACTACAACATATAAGAGAATCGTTAAAAAGAGGGTATTTTATGCCCTATGGGGACTTGTTCCACTCACACCAAACTCAACAGCATCCATGGTAAATCCGAGGACTACCCATGAGATAAAGGTAAAGAGTTATTACAATGTGGTGGACTATGTGATCTCTGCTGTTTTAGGGATAGTCACCATTACTTCAAGAACAGTTGAGATACAGATTGTAAATTAACAAAAAAGGGGCTTTCACGCCCCTTTTTTAATCCCATGAGAAGAAAATTATGAAAAGAGCAATGATGGTTATATTTTTGCTTTTAGGAATGATTGTCAATGTTTTTGCACAGAAAACAAGTAAATTTGAAGTTTACGGTGATGCCGGCATATCCTTTCCTATAGGACCCGAAAATTTTTCTAAATATTGGAAAATGGGTTTCAATTTTGGTGGTGGAGTGGGTTATCGTTATCCATTAAATTCCGATGTCACTCTCATAACTGATTTTGGTTTTAATAGATTTAGTTTGGATAGAGATAAGATGTTACAAGATATGGGATGGGTTGACCCTGGAACTTCTATAAGTGGAGGAGATATTGCTATTATTACATTCTCAGAGAATCTAAAAGCAATCGTACCGACCAGTTCTACTAAGGTAACTCCATATCTCTGTGGAGGTGCAGGGTTATTTATATTTTCTGTAAATGATATAGTGTCAAATGATGGTGAAATTGAGGGAAAAGGTTATTTCAAAGCTCTCTTTTCTATTCTTCTCGGAGGAGGCACCGACATTGCAATTGGAGAAAGAACGGATTTATTTATTGAGGGGAAGTATGTTGGATTTACGGGGTACGAAAACAAACAGATACTTCCCATCAAAATAGGTATAAAATATAAAATTTAGATAATTAAGTAGAGTAATAGTAAGTCGTCTAACGGTCCCAGCATATAGGGCTTTACTTGCTTGCCTGAATGTTGGATATGCTGAAGTTAAATAAAATTGTGTATAATTTCTTCTATTAGTTTTTCAATGTTTTCGTGTGAAAACCACTTTACATGTTTAAAGTGCTTGAAAAAGTATTCCTGTCTTCTTGCATAGATACGTGTATGTTTTTTGATCTTTCTTATCGCCTCTTCTTTTGTTATGTTGCCATTTAGATACATTAAAACCTCTTTGTATCCTATGGTTTTCATACCAGGACAGTGTTCTTTTATGCCCATGTCTTTGAGTTTTTTTACTTCTTCTATAAGTCCTTTTTTTATCATGACATCTACCCGCTGATTAATGCGTTCATAAAGAAGGCTCCTTTGCCATTTTATACCTAAATAATGAGGGATATATCTGGCAGGTTTTCGCTCTTTCATAATCTTTGACATGGGTATGCCTGTTGTATAATATACCTCAAGCGCCCTTTTAATACGGTATGCATCGTTGGGATGTATGGCCTTTGCCCTTTCTGGATCTATTTTTAAAAGTTCTTGATAAAGACCATTAAGTCCAACCTTTTTTAGGCGGTCATCTAAGTATTTTCTCACCTCTTCATCCTTTTTGTGTTCAAAAAGGCCTTCAAATAATGCAATTAGATACAAAGGCGTGCCTCCTATTATAATGGGTATCTTTCCAAAACCAAGGGCCTTTTCTATCTCTTTTTCTGCATCTTTTCGGAAGTCTTCTGCTGAATACTGGATACAGGGCTCTATTATATCAATCATGGAATAATGCGTTTTTAGTTTTCCCTCTGGCTTGTCAGTACCTATGTCAAGGTGCTTATAGATTTTCCTGGAATCTGCTGAGATAAACTGTATTCTACTATCCATATTTATAAGTTTTTCTGCTAAATGCTTTTTCCCCGATGCCGTTTGTCCCAAAATTACTATAATCTTTTGTTTATTCCCCTCGCTCATACATCCCCTCTAAAAGCCCTAAGAGAGTATATTCAGTTATTATATGCGTTCCTCCGTAGGATAAAAGTGCAAGTGGAATCCCTGCAACAGGAAAAAGCCCAAGATTGGATGCGATGTTGAAAACAACATGGTAGATGAAAAGGGATAGGGCCCCGCTGGCAAAGACCTTTATGTACATTCTTTTGCTCTTTTTTACGATATTGTACATGTAAGAGAAAAACACAGCGTAGAGTGCGAACAGAAGAGCAAGGCCTAAGAAACCTACATCTTCGCCGATACTTGAAAAAATAAAGTCTGTATGGGGTGCTGGTAGGAATCTCAGGTTCTTCTGATTGAAACTCTCTCCAAATCTTCCATAAAAACCCGCCGCCCCTAATGCTATTTCCCCTTGATAAACCTGCCATCCTGATGTCTTTGTATGCTTTTCTGGATCAAGAAAACTTATTATCCTCTGTCTCTGATAGGGCTTTAACACCTTATTCCATATATAGGGTGTGAAAAGGCCAAAGGTAAAGCAGGTTGTGTATATTAAAATGGCAAGGAAGAACCTCCTCTTTTTTAATGTGAAAAGATAAATGGTTAACGCTACAATAAGACTTATGTACAAAATCCATGAAAATGAAAACATTGCTGCAATGGGTATGAGTGCAAGTACAAGTAGTACATTGAAATCCACACCCACGACATAACTTACAATGGCAAAAATAAATATGAATGCTGATGCTGTTGCAAAGTCTGGTTCTATGAATACAAGGCCAAAATAAACAAGGCTCATAAAAAGTGCTTTTAAAAACTCACCCACTTTTTTTCTCTCTTTTTCACTAAAAAATGACGCAAGGAAAAGCAAGTAAAAAATCTTTGCCACTTCTGATGGCTGAAAAGTGAACCCTCCAATATTTATCCATCGTTTTACACTACCGTGTGATAAAAATAAAGGGAGTAAGAGCAATAAAAGCCCTGATAGATAGAAGATGAGGTAGTGATGCATTATGCGCTTTAGATTTATTTTGCTGGATATGAAAAAAAGGATTATTCCCAATACAAGAAAAGCAATCTGTTTTTCAAAGTATGCATTTTTTATCCTCGCAAGTTCTATAACACCTACAATGGATATAAGAAGTGGGGTAAAAAGTGCCTTTATTTGTTTCATTCTATGTGATACAACCTCCTGATGATTTTTCCCGCGATGGGCGCTGCCACCCCTCCTCCATGTCCGGCATTTTCTACAATAACAGTTATTACATATTCTGGGTCTTCATATGGGACAAAAGAAGTAAACAGGGCATGTGTTTTCTTTCCATGTGGATTTTCAGCGCTTCCTGTTTTTCCTGCTATCTTGATGCTGTCCAATTTGATGCTCCTTGCTGTTCCATGTTCACCATTTACAACAAGGTATGCACCTTTTAACACAGGTTCAAAGTATTCGGGTTTGGCATTGAGCACGATAGTATCTAATTTTTTGGGCCTTACTATATAAGGCCTTATAGCCCATCCTTTTTGCGCTATCTCACCTGTTAAAACGGCTAAGGATATGGGTGTAAAGAGTATCTCACCCTGACCTATGGACAGGTTAAGGACGTATCCTTCTGTTATATTGTACTTACCAAACTTGTTTATATACCATTTATAAGTTGGCAAAAATCCCTCTTTTTCATGTGGAAGGTCAATACCTGTTAAAACAGGAATATGGAGTGCATTGAGTTCATCTAAAAATCGCTTAAATCCAACGGATAACCCGAGTTGATAGAAGTATACATCACAAGATTGCTCTATGGCGTGTGGAAGGTTTAGTCTCCCATGTCCGGTTTTTAGCCAGCATTTCCATGTGCGATTACCGTAAGTAAATGCACCTGTGCATGGCTTAAACATCGTGTTTTCTGTCACGCTTTTTGTCTTAAGTGCTATGAGGGCAGATATGAGTTTGAATATAGAGCCTGGTGGATATGTACCCTGTATAGACCTATTTAAAAGAGGTTTGTCTGGGTCTTTTAAGAGTCTTGGATAGTCTATGAGAAATGTGTTGGAGTTATAATAAGGCTTTGTATAAAGTGCAAGGACTTCACCTGTCTTTGGCTTGTATACAACACATGCACCTTTTTTATACGGCAAGAATAAACTATCAATAAAGTTCATCAGTTTTGCGTCAATGGTTGTTCTTAGGGTCTTTCCTTTTTTGGGCGCGAGGGGTGGAGTAGGGTCCATTTTTACAATATTGCCACGGGCATCCACAATAAAAAACCGCTTTCCATTCTTTCCCCTTAACAATGAGTCATATACTGCTTCAATGCCACTTCTTCCAACAACATCACCCATATCTAAGTTGTACCTTCTTATTTCATCCTTACGAGCCTCCTGTACATAACCTAATACCTCTGAGACAGATGGATAACGCTCGTTATACCTTCTTGATGGTATAGCATCTATTACTATTCCAGGAAACTCGTCAATATTTTCTTCTATCTTGCTTACCTTGTTAAAATCTAAGCCTTTTTTTAATGTAATATAACTTCCTGACTTTTTGAGTGTGTCTATATCCACTTTAAACGAGTCCATACCTATTAGAGAAAAGAGTTTTCTTATCCTTTGTTTTGAAAGCACACCTGGTAAAAGTGATATTCTGAAAATAGGTTTCCACGAGGCAATCTTTATGCCGTTTCTATCTATTATATCACCCCTTATTGCTGGAATCTTTATTACCCTCAAATAGTTTTTCCTTGATAATTCCACATATTTTTCATGGTCCTTAACTTGAATCTTAAAGAGTTTCAACACGAATAAAAAGAACACAAAAAATGTTAAGTATAAAATTACCCTAAGTCGCCTTTCCATAATAAAAGCAAAACTCCTTCAATAACAAATGCGGTGAGTATTGAACGAAGGAACATGATTCGTATACTCAGGCTATAGTATAGAAAGAGTGGTAAAAATAGGATAAAAACAAGTATAGTAAATACCACAACCCTTACAGGTGGTAAGGTAAGGTTTACCCGCTGTTTTATCCAGGTGGTGATATATGCCACAGGGGGCATGAAAAATGGATAGAGCCATATATGGGAGGTATCCATTGCATCAAGTGTAATACCGAGGATAAAACTAACAAGTAGCATGTGAGAGATGCGCATTTTTGATCTTATAAGCCATAGTATATAGACTGTAAGAAACAAGGATGGAAATACTATAAAGGGGAATCGCGCATCAATTGTTGCAAGGAAAATGAGTATTATAAGAGTTAGTATTTCACTCATTTTTAACTAATGTGAGTTTGTATGCCCGATGGACTTCAAAAAACGGCCTTATTTCTATCCTATGAAAATAAGGAAAAATCTCATCCTTTGTTACCTTTTTTACAATGCCTACAGGAATGCCTCGTATGTTGCTATCACCTATCCCGGATGTATATACTGTATCTCCTTTTTTAACAGTATATTCAACAGGTATGTACTTTACTATGGGTGGATTGCCGCCTTCAAGCATGCCACTATATCCATTAATACTTACCCCAATGCGAAACAGATTGCCATAAAGTGTTGCAGCCTGCCCCACACCATGCTCAGTTGAGATGACCCGACCTGCAATCACGCCATTCCACAAAAGCAAATCACCCCTTTTGCCATGGGGAGGAAAATAGGTTAAAATGCCAGGGAAACCGAAGGGTTCATAGCCTACAATGTTAACGACCTTTAGGGAATCAAGTAGGGCTGTATCCTGACACATTGCTTTTATATCGCCATTTTTTATAACTTGCTGTGATAATTTTTTTTTGAGAAGTTCATTTTCTTTTTCCGCACTAATCATACTCTGTGCCTTTGAATACCCGGATAAAATAGGTATATAAACAGTTGAGAGCAATAGCCTTGAAAAAAAGACTTTCAAAGGCCTTACTTGAACTAAAAGTGCAAGTAGTAAATATATAAATAAAAGTTTTCTCATTCAGGCCTGTACTTCTTAGCCCTGTGTTTCTCCGCTTTCATAAGCATGTGTTCATATTTTTCAAGATTGTCAAGTATTTTTCCCACACCCATTACAACTGCCTCTCTTGGATTTTCTACCTTAATAACAGGAATATTTGTCTCCTCCATTATAAGTTCGTCAACTCCACGAAGTAATGCGCCACCACCTACAAGATAAATGCCCCTATCAATTATATCTGAAACAAGTTCTGGCGGAGTCTTTTCAAGGGCCTTTTTTACAGATTCCACAATTTGCATTACAGGCCCCTGGAGTGCGTGTCTTATCTCGTGTGATGATATTTCTAAGGTGGTTGGTTCACCTTTTACAAGGTCCTTTCCTCTAATTTCCATTTTCACTTCTTCCCGTGTAGGGAAGACATTTCCAATCTCTATTTTTATCTGTTCTGCTGTTTGTTCTCCAATATCGACCCTGTATTTTTCCCTTATATAGTTCACTATTGCCTCATCCATTTCATCTCCAGCCACTCTAATAGATGCATTGGATACGATGCCTGAAAGTGACAGGACGGCAATCTCTGTTGTTCCGCCTCCTATATCCACTATCATGTTGCCGACAGGCTTATCAATGGGAAGACCTATACCAACTGCACCTGCAATGGGTTCTGAAACAAGCATAACCCCCTGCGCGCCTGCACTTTCTGCAGAGTCTCTCACTGCTCTTGCTTCCACCTCTGTAATACTGGATGGCACAGAAATAAGTACCTTTGGTCTAAAGAATAGGTTCTTGGATAGCACCTGCTCAAGGAAATTGTAGAGCATTTCCTGAACGAGTTCAAAATCAGCAATCACTCCATCCTTCATAGGCCTTTTTGCCTTTATTCCCTCAGGTGTCTTTCCGAGCATTTGTTTTGCTTTTGACCCAACTGCCACAACCTCACCTGAATACTCGTTGTATGCTACTACTGAAGGCTCCCGTAAGACAATGCCCTTTCCTTTTACATAAATCAATGTCTTAGATGTCCCAAGGTCAACGGCAACAGAGTTTTCTATTAAGCCAAATATTCTTCTTAAAATATCAAACACCTAACTCCTCCTTGAGTTTGTAAATTAAGTTTAAAGCATCATGTGGGGTAAGTCCATCAACATCAATATCTTTTAGGATTTTTATCACATACCTTTCCTTTTCATTAAGAAGGTCAAATAAGGTAAGTTGCTTTTTATCTTCATAGTTTTGTTCAATGGGCTTGCGTTTTTCAAGGTCTTTTAAGATTTTTTTTGCCTCTTTGATTACTTCTTTTGGAAGACCCGCAATCTCTGCAACATGCAGGCCATAACTTTTATCGCACACACCTTCTTTGAGTTTCCTCAAATAATAGAGTTTCCCATTGTATTCCTTTATAGCCATGGTGTAATTTTTTACGCTGTTAAATTGCGAGGCTATTTCTCCAAGTTCATGGTAATGTGTTGCAAAGAGTGTTTTAATACCCTTTTGGGCTATGTACTTTACCACGGCAAAGGCAATACTCATGCCATCATAAGTAGAGGTGCCACGCCCTACTTCATCAAGTACAACAAGGCTCCTTTTTGTAGCATTGTGAAGTATTTCGCCTGTTTCCACCATTTCTGCCATAAAGGTTGATATACCACGGGTTATGTCATCAGATGCGCCTATTCGTGAAAATATTCTATCAACAAGGCCAATCTTTGCATAACGTGCAGGGACAAAACTCCCTATATGCGCCATAATGGTTATTAGGGCAACCTGCCTTAAATAGGTAGATTTCCCTGCCATATTTGGGCCTGTTATAATGTAAACCCTTGTATTTTCATCAAAAAGGGTATCATTGGGAACAAACACCTCATTTTGTATAAGTTCCATAACAGGATGTCTGCCATCCTTGATAATAATAACGTCTTCTTCTGTAATTTCAGGCTTTGTGTAGTTTCTCTCCCCTGCTATCTTAGAGAAGGCGTAGGAAAGGTCTACCTCCTTTATAAATTCTGACAGTCTTTTTATCTCATCGGCATAAAACGCGACCTTTTTTCTTATCTCTTCAAAAATCTCCTTTTCAATCTCCTTTATTTTTTCCTCAGCATTCTGTATTTTGTTCTCAAACTCTTTAAGTTCCTCTGTTATATACCGTTCTGATTGGGTCAAAGTCTGCTTTCTTATATAATGTGGTGGCACCTTGTTAATATGTGCCTTTGTGACCTCAATATAGTATCCAAAGACCTGATTATAACCGATTTTAAGGGTTGGTATTTGGGTCTTTTCCCTTTCTCTTTTTTCTATCTCAAGTAGTTTGCCCTTAGTATTTCTTAGAAGTTCATAGAGCTCATCAAGTTCTTTTGATACACCTTTTTTAAGGAAATCTTCTATCTCTGTGGGAGGATTGTCGCGAATAGTCTCTTCTAAGTATGATACAACCTGTGATATGCCAGTTTCATCAAACTCCTTTTGAAAAATAGGATAAGAGGATAAAAATCTTGATATTTCAAGGCCGTTTTTTAGGTCCTCTTTTAAGAGATAGAGGTCCTTTGGCCCTGCCTTTTTTTGAACAACCTTTGTGAGTTTTCTTTCTATATCACCTATTTCCGAGAGTTTGGTTTCAATGCTCCGTAAAAGAATGCCGTCGTTTAATAGAGTTTCAACACGCACTTGCCTTTTTCTTATAAAGTCTATATCCTTTGGGGGAAAGAGGAGATTATGTCTTAAAAAGCGTTTTCCCATCGGTGTTTTAAGACTGTTTAATGCCCAGTAAAGGGTTCCTTTTTGTGTTTTTTCAAACATCCTCTCAACAATCTCTAAATTCCTTACAGTTTTTTCATCAATGTAAAGCGTTTTTTGTATATTAAATCTTTTTATGGAAGTAATATTGTTTAGTTTTCCCTTTTTGCGGTCCTTTAGGTATGCAAGTAAAAGACCTGTGGCCTCTGTCTCCTCCTTATCCAAAAGACCAAAGACCTTTTCTGTAGCAATGCCAAAATGCTCTAAAATTACCTGTTTTGCAGATTCATATCCATACCATATACCACTATAATAAGATTTAGGCAAGTTTATCTCTATATTTTTGCCTTCTTGTAACACAATCTCCTTTACATTCATTTTTTTAAGATGTTTTAAGGCTTCTTCCCTATCTGTAGTAAAGAAATAGAACTCCCCTGTTGTAATATCAGCCACTGCCACAGACATCTTGCTTTTTCCCTTTTCCACACAGGATGCAATGTAAAGGGATGTCTTTTCGTCAAGTAGTTCCTGGATAGTAATTGTTCCAGGTGTAATTACCTCAACAACCTCCCTCTGCATAAGACCTTTCCTCTCCTTTACCTGTTCGCATATAGCCACTTTAAAGCCCTGCTCTAAAAGTCGTGCTATGTATGTGTCTGCTGCTTTTACAGGAATCCCAGCAAGTGGTACCCTTACGCCCTTTCCAACAGGTTTTGAGGTTAATGTAATACCCAGTGCCTTGGATGTCCTTTCTGCATCCTCCAAAAAGGTTTCATAAAAATCACCGATGCGGAAAAGGAGTATCTCCTCCTTATATTGTGCCTTTATTCTCTTATATTGACTTAAAAGCGGTGTCTCTTTCACACTACAATCTTAGAAAAATCCCCATAAAGATTAAACAATGACCTTATGTACGAAAGCAAACTAAATCTATTGTTTCGGAGTTCTTCATCCTCTACCATAACAAACACATTGTCAAAGAAACTGTCTATTAAAGGAGCAAGTTGCGATATTTTATTGAGGAATGCATCGTATGCTCTCTTTTGTATGAGATTTTTCAAATCAGGTTCAATTGCTTTTGCCGCATTGTAGAGATTAAGTTCATGTTCTGTAAAAAGTTCCTTTTTTATGCCTTTTATTTCCTTCACATCCCGCAATATATTGTTTACCCTTTTAAGACTTATGGCAATTCTCTCAAAGATTTCGGGCTTTATTTTCATGATTTTATTCAAACAGAGTGCGCGCTCTCTTACATCGTATATATCCGTATTAACCTCTATGATGGTATCCACTATATCGTATCTTATCTTTTCCCTCTCCTCAAGGAAGTTAAAGAACCTATCCTTTGTATATTCCCAAAGAAGATCAAACTTATCCTCTCTTGCACCTACGATAGAGATTGCTTTTTTGTAAACGTCGTCAAGAAAGAAATGAAACGCATGTCCGACAATAAGGTCAAAAATGGCATAAACATTTCTCCTTGCACCATAAGGGTCTTTTGATGATGAAAAATCATAGCCAGTCTTTAAGAGCGCGACAAGGTCCAATGCCCTGAATATAATCCCTATCATACTCGCTTCTTTAGTCTTAGGTATATTGTCTTTATACCTCCTTGGTAGGTTGTGCTCTCTTATAATCTCTACAACGCGCTCGTCTATATTGGCCTTTTTTGCATATTCTGCTGCAATTTCGCCCTCAAGTTTAGTAAACTCCTTCCCATCCCTTATCATTTGTGTTGTAAGGTCAATCTTTGCAAGAAGAATAGCCTCTTTAACTAAGTCCTTATCTACATCTACTCTGTATTTTTCCATTATGTAATCCAAAAGCAAAAGGGCATAATCTATTTTATCCTTCATGCTCCCCACATGTTCCATCCAAACAATGTCCTTTAGCATCAATGCCCTATCACGAGGGTGTATCTTCATATCCTCTTTAAAATAGAACTCTGCGTCCTCAAGCCTTGATGTAAGAACCTTCTCCATGCCAGGTCTTATCAAAGAGGCAAATTTCTCATCGTTGTTTATTGCGCTTATAAAATATGGAAGGACATCACCAGATTCTCCAATAACAGGAAAATACCGCTGATGCTGCTTCATTGCAGCCTTAATTACAATATGTGGGAGATTTAAAAATCTTTTATCAAAAGAGCCGTATAAAACACCTGGCCACTCCACAAGGCCTGTAACCTCAGATAAAAGTTCAGGGTCTTCTTCCACTGTACCAGAAAGGGATTTGGAGAGTTTTTCCATCTTCTCCTTTAATATTGCCATACGCTGTTCTCTGTCTGCTATTACTCCGTTCTCCTTCAGTTTGCTCTCATACTCAGATGGCACAGAGATTGTAATTTCCCTATTTCCAAGGAACCTATGCCCCCGTGTAGTATTAGAAGACTTTGTACCAAATGCCTCAAATTCTATAACATCCTCACCAAAAAGAGCCAATATCCATCTTACAGGACGCACAAAGGCCTTCTTATCATACCATCGCATAGATTTTCTAAATTTTATTCCCTCAATAATAGATGGGAGGGATGTCTTTAGCAAAGAGGCCGTATCCTTTCCCCCTTCTTTTACTTTGGCAAAGATATAACCATCCCTTTTTTCAATACCATCCTCTGTAAGCCTTCTCTGTTTCAAAAAGCCCAAAAGTGGAGGTTGAGGTTTCCCATCTTTATACGCTATCTTAAGTGGAGGCCCCTTGATTATCTTTTCTTTTACATCTTGTTTCTCTTTGACATCTAAAACATGGGCAAATATACGCCTTGGGGTACTTGATACCTTTATCTTGCCGTGTTTTATATGGTTTTCCTTGAAGAAATTAAAAAGCGCATTAAAAAGTTCTTTTTCCCCCGTGCTCTGCGCCCATACAGGAAGTTCCTCTGTGCCTATTTCAAGTAAAAAATCCCTCATTTTCCTTCCTCTAATTCAAGATACAGCATTGCTGCTCTTTTTGCCATTTTTTGTACCCTTTGAATGTAGAATGCGCGTTGAGATACAGATATAGCACCTCTTGCATCAAGAATATTAAACACATGTGACATTTTTATAACAAAATCGTATCCTGGATACACCAATTTATGCTCAAACATCTTTTGTGCCTCTTTTTCATAAAAATCAAAGAGTTTTAAGTGAAAATCTACATCTGCTTCTTCATAGTTATAAACAGAAAACTCATACTCAAACCGTTTATATATATCACCCCATTTTATCCCATGTGCCCATTCAATATCAAAGATAGCATCTTTATCTTGCACATACATGGCTATCCTCTCAAGTCCGTATGTTATCTCAACGGGTATAACCTTAAGTGGGATGCCACCTACCTGCTGAAAATAGGTAAACTGGGTTATCTCAAGGCCATCAAGCCATACCTCCCATCCAAGGCCCCATGCCCCCAATGTTGGAGATGCCCAGTCATCCTCTACAAACCTTACATCCCGTTCTTTAAGGTTTATCCCAAGTGCCGTAAGGGATTGAAGATAAATATCCTGAATATCAGATGGCGCAGGTTTCATGATGACTTGCAATTGGTGGTATTGCTGGACCCTGTTGGGATTTTCTGCATATCTTCCATCCTTTGGACGCCTTGTAGGTTCTATGTAGACAGCATTCCATGGTTTCGTGCCAAGACTCCGTAAAAATGTATGAGGATTAAATGTTGCAGCACCCACTTCTGAATTGTAGGGATGCACAATCACACACCCTCTATCTGCCCAAAACTCCTCTAATATTTTAATAATCTCCTGGAAACTTAACATAGATGTTAAATTATAAACTGCAAAATGGGTTTATCAAAATAAGGTGTATGCCTCTTTTTATATTCCATCTGTTCTACCTTATAATTTTACCATTATGATTAAGGCAGTGCTTTTTGATGTAGATAATACGCTTGTTGACTTTATGAAGATGAAGGAAGAGGCTGTATGGGCAGCCGTAGATTATATGATAGATGCAGGCCTACGCATGAAAAGGAAGGACGCTTACGATAAGATATTTGAGATATACTGGAGAGAGGGCATAGAAGATCAGAAGATATTTGACAAGTTCCTTTTAGAGGTGCTTGGGAAAATAGACTATAAGATACTTGCCGCAGGTATAGTAGGCTATAGGAGGGCAAAAGAAGGCGCACTCATCCTTTATCCCCATGTCTATTCCACTTTAATGGCGCTTTTGAAGATGGGTAAAAAACTCGCTGTGGTATCGGATGCCCCTGTTCTTCAGGTATGGACACGACTTGCTCAAACAGGCCTTATCCACTTTTTTGAGGTAGTTGTCACCCTGGACGATACAGGGATAAGAAAACCTGACCCTGCGCCATTTAAGGTGGCATTAAACAAACTCAATGTAAAGCCAGAAGAGGTCGTTTATATTGGAGATTGGGCAGAGCGAGACATAGTGGGCGCAAAACAACTCGGTATGCATGCTGTTTTTGCAAGATATGGGGATGTATTTAATACAGAGCATTCAGGGGCTGATTTTGAGGTTGAAGATATCTATGAATTGGTTGAAATAGTTAAAAAATTGGACAATGAAAGCCAGTGAACTTGCAACACTGTTAAATGGAAAACTCGTAGGTAATGGCAATGTTTTAGTCAGTATTCCAAAACCCATAGAAGAAAGTGAAAAAAATAGCACAGTTTTTTTGTTAGATGAAAAGTTTGACATAGACATTGAGGTAGGTTTAGTTGTTTCTAAGGATATGCCAGGGCATATAAAATCAGATGCTGTCATTTTGGTAGAAAATCCTAAGAAGGCGTTTATCAAGACCCTTGAACTTTTTTATAAACCTTATGATGAGGCACTACAAGATGAGTTTAAGATAATAGGCCAGGGCTGTGAAATATCAAAGGACGCTATTATTTTCCCTTTTGTGTATATTGCAAATAATGTAAAGATAAAAAAAGGCGCTGTTATCCATCCCTTTGTTTATATACAGGATGGTGTAGAGATAGGAGAAGACACCATCATCCACTCACATGTCTTCATAGGGAAAAATATTAAAATAGGGAACAATGTTATCATACATTCAGGTACTGTAATTGGTGCAGATGGCTTTGGATTTGAGAGAACAGACAGGGGATATATCAAGATTCCACAGATTGGCGGTGTTATAATTGAAGATGATGTTGAAATAGGAGCAAACTGCACGATTGACAGGTCAACCATAGGTAATACAGTTATAAAAAAAGGAACAAAATTAGACGATCAGGTTCACATAGCCCACAATGTGAAAATAGGCAGGCATACGGTTATGGCAGCGCAGACAGGTATCGCGGGAAGCACTAAGGTAGGAGATTGGGTTATGATGGGAGGACAGGTTGGTATAAAGGACCATGTTGAGATCAAAGATAATACCATTATCCTTGCTCAGAGCGGGATTACAAAAAACACGGAAAAAGGCAAGATATATGTTGGTAGCCCTGCAAAAGAGGCAAAGAAGGCATGGAAAGAACTTGCATATTTAAATAAAATAGAGGAACTTTTCAAAAGGGTTGCCATTTTGGAGAAAAAACTTGAAGAAAAAGACCATAAGTAAAGAGATTTTTTTTGAAGGTATAGGACTCCATACAGGAGAAGAGGCAAAACTTAGGATTGTTCCATCAGAAAAAGGCCAAATTGTCTTTATAAAAGACCATAAAGAGGTTTTAGGTCATTATAAAAATGTCAAAGATACCATGCGTGGCGTTGTATTAGAAGATAAAGGCCTTTCTATTTATACAGTGGAACATCTTGTTTCAGCACTTTGGGGGATGGAAATAGATAGTGCAGAGATAGTATTGGAGAAAGGATACGAAGTCCCTGCATTGGATGGAAGTGCCCTTTTTTTTGCAGAGGCTATATACAACGCAGGATATGTGAATATAGATAAGGAAATAGAGTATGTAGAATGCGATAATATAACTCTGAAGATGGGCGATAAGGAGGTCTCATGTACACCTTCTGAAACATCCCAGATTACATATTTTATAGATTTTCCAAAACCCATAGGCACACAGGTGCTCCTTGCGCCATTAAACAATGCATCCTTTTACTTAGAGAACATAGCGCCTGCAAGGACTTTTATCTTTGACTTTGAGGTGGAGGAGGTAAAAGAGATGGGGATCGCAAAAGGCGGAAGCCTTGAAAATACAGTAGTATTCAAAAAAGATGGTATTTATAATGAGAATCTCAGGTTCAAAGATGAGCCTGTTAGGCATAAGATACTTGATTTCATAGGTGATACAGCACTTTTAGGAAAGAGAATAAAGGGAAGTGTTCTTGTAAAAAAAGCAGGACATAGAGAACATATTGCCTTTTTAAAAAAAATGGAGGAGTGTCATGGAGTTTGATATTCATAAGATTTTAAAGTACATGCCACATAGGTACCCCTTTTTGTTAGTAGATAGAATACTTAAATTAACAGATAAAGAGGTTGTTGGACTTAAAAATGTAACTTTTAATGAGGCATTTTTTCAGGGTCATTTTCCAGATGAGCCTGTTATGCCGGGCGTGTTGATTGTTGAGGCGATGGCACAGACGGGTGGATTTTTATTGCTTGACAGAATAGAACCAGAAAAAAGGGATAAGTATCTTTTGTATTTTGCAGGTATTGATAAAGTGAGGTTTCGCAAGGTTGTAATACCTGGAGATAGTTTGATTATGACCTTGAAACTTGTGCGATTTGGTGGACAGATTGCAAAAATGACAGGCATTGCAGAGGTTGATAATACAAAGGTTGCGGAGGGGGAATTCCTGGCAAGGTTGGTTCAAAGATGAGTATTCACAAAACAGCGATAATAGAGGGTGATGTCAAAATTCATGATGGCGTTGAAATAGGACCCAATGTTATAATAAGGGGCAATGTTGAAATAGAAGAAGGCACAAAGATACAGGCAGGAGTTATCATTGAAGGCAATGTAAAAATAGGGAAAAATAATACAATCTTTCCCTATGCTACATTGGGATTTGTTCCTCAGGATTATGCATACAAAAAAGAAGAGTCATGGGTCATAATTGGTGATAACAATACAATAAGAGAGTATGTAAATATCCATAGAGCAACAGGAAAAGGCAAAGCAACAGAAATAGGGAATAACAACTATATCATGGGTTTTGTGCATATCGCGCATAATGTGAAAATAGGTTCCAATGTAATCATTGTCAATTCAGCAGGGCTTGCAGGATATGTTGAGGTGGAAGATAATGCCTATATCTCAGGCCTTGTTGGTGTACATCAGTTCGTAAGGATTGGAGCATACTCTATTGTTGGTGGTGTATCAGCGGTCGCCCAGGATGTTCCCCCCTATGTATTGGTAAGAGGGGTTCCTGCCTCTGTATATGGACTAAACCTCGTTGGTCTTAGAAGAAAAGGCTTTTCTAATGAGCGGATTAGAGATATAAAAGGGGCTTTTCGCATACTCTATCAAAAAGGGTATCCTACGGAAAAGGCACTTTTAGAGATAAAAAAGTCATATCCAGATAATAATGACATAAAGCACTTTGTTGAATTCATAGAACATTCAAAACGGGGTATTATAAAAAGGGTTGGGTCTAAATGAAAAAAGTAAAGGTAGGAGTCGTTGGCGTTGGGTATTTGGGACAGCATCATGCAAGGGTTTTAAGCATCCTTGAACATGCAGAACTCGTCGGTGTTTATGATATTGATGAACAAAGGGCCCTCAAAATAGCAAATCGCTATAGAACAAAGGCATTTCCATCTCTTGAAAGCCTCTTAGAGGAAGTAGATGCAATGGTCTGTGCCGTACCAACAGAGCACCACTTTGAAACAGGACTTAAAATAATTTTAAACTCAAAGCATCTTTTCATGGAAAAACCCGTTGCAAAAACCTACAAAGAGGCACAAGAACTCGTAAAAAAGGCAGAAGAAAAGGGTATAAAGTTTCAGGTAGGACACATAGAGAGGTTTAACCCTGCCACACTTTTGGCGTCCAAACATATAAATGAGCCAAAATACATTGAATCCCAAAGGATTTCAGTATTCAACCCACGAGGAACAGATGTTGATGTCGTATTGGACCTTATGATACACGATATTGACCTTGTATTAAAGTTTATGGGAAAATGGCCCGTGGACATAAAGGCAGCAGGTATAGAGGTTCTTACAGATAAGATTGATATGGCAAACGCCAGATTGGAGTTTGATGAGGGAGAGGTGGTAAACCTCACAGTATCAAGGGTCTCAATGGTAAAGAAGAGAAAGATGAGAATATTCCAGCCCTATGCATATATAGGGATTGATTTTATGCGTCAGGACATAAATATTTACAGAAAAGAACCCACAGGAGAAATACTTCCATACTTTCCGCCAGTGCATCACCAAGAGCCCCTATTACTTGAACTTTCTTCCTTTATAGATAGCATACTTTTAAACAGGGAGCCAGAATGCACAGGAAAGGAGGGAGCACTTGCTGTAAAACTTGCAGAGGAGATAACAAAGAGCATAAAAAAAAGGCTCAAACTCCATAGAGGATAATGCCTGGTTTCAAACTCCATGCAAACTATGCCCCAAAAGGAGACCAGCCAAAGGCAATAGAAGAACTCGTAAAAGGCATAGAACAAGGCATAAAACACCAGGTACTTTTAGGCGTAACAGGTTCAGGAAAAACCTTCACTATTGCCAATGTTATAGAGAGGGTGCAAAAGCCCACGCTCATAATCTCCCACAATAAAACCCTTGCAGCACAACTATATGGAGAACTCCGTGAATTTTTCCCAGAAAATGCAGTAGAATACTTTATATCCTATTACGATTATTATCAGCCAGAAGCATACATTCCAGGCACAGACACCTATATAGCAAAGGATGCAGACATAAACGAGAACATAGAAAGATTAAGACTAAGAGCAACAACCGCACTCATGGAAAGGCGTGATGTAATCATTGTTGCCTCTGTATCCGCCATATACGCCTTAGGAGACCCAGATGAAATCAAAAAATTCTTTGTAAGGATAGAAAAAGGCAAGGAAAGAGAGCGGGATGAGGTTTTAGAAAAACTCGTGAATATGCAATACAAAAGAAATGACACAACAATAGAACCTGGCACATTCATGGTGCGTGGCGATACAGTCCTTATCTTACCGCCGTATAGAGATAGAGGCATAAGGATTGAGTTTTTTGGCGATGAAATAGACAAAATAGTGGAGTTTGATCCCATAACAAGGAAGACCAAGGGAGAAAGAGATATTGTGTACATCTATCCAGCCACCCACTGGCTCACTTCAAAAGACCGATTAGAAAGGGCTATAGAATCCATAAAAAAAGAGTTAGATGAAAGGCTCAAGGAATTAAAGGCAGAAGGCAAATTTTTAGAGGCACAACGCTTAAAGCAAAGGACAGAGTTTGATATTGCCATGCTACAGGAGGTAGGGCATGTGCCAGGGATAGAAAACTATTCAAGACACCTATCAGGGAGGCCGCCAGGCTCTCGCCCATTCTGTCTTTTGGATTACTTTCCAGATGATTACCTTATGGTAATAGACGAATCACATGTCACAATCCCTCAGATAAGGGCCATGTACAGAGGAGACTATTCAAGAAAAAAGGTCCTTGTAGATTATGGGTTCAGGCTCCCTTCCTGTCTTGACAATAGGCCACTTAAGTTTGAAGAATTTGAGCAACTCATAAATCAAGTAATCTATATGTCCGCCACACCAGGAGAGTATGAAGTAAAAAAAGCAAAAGGGAGGGTAGTTGAGCAGATAATAAGACCCACAGGGCTTGTTGACCCCATGATTGTCGTAAGACCCACAGAGAACCAGATGGAGGACATGATAGAAGAGATAAGAAAGAGGATAAACAACAATGAAAGAGTATTAGTGACCACAATAACAAAAGATATGGCAGAAAACCTTGCCAATTACCTTTTAAAATACAATTTCAAGGTGAACTATCTACACTCAGAGATAGATTCCCTAAAAAGAGTTCAAATATTAAGAGACCTTCGCACAGGCAAAATAGACATCTTAGTTGGTGTAAACCTTTTAAGAGAAGGCTTAGACCTTCCAGAGGTTTCACTCGTTATAATAACAGATGCAGACAAAACAGGATTTTTAAGGTCAGAGGTGGCACTCATCCAGACCGCAGGCAGAGCAGCAAGAAACAAGGCCGGTATGGTGTTAATGTATGCAGACTACCTAACAGAGGCAATGAAGAGGGCAATAAAAGAAACAGAGAGAAGAAGGAAAATACAACTTGAATACAACAAAAGGCATGGCATAATACCAAAAAGCATAAAAAAGACAGAGAAGGAAATACTAAAACAAACCCAGGTGGCAGATGAAGCATTTTCAAAAAAAGAAGAGACCAGAAAGCGCATCTTAGCAGAATACCATAGCCTAAGGCAACAACTTTCACCCATAGAACTCATAGAAGAATTAGAAAGAAGAATGAAACTCCATGCCGAGAACCTTGAGTTTGAGGAAGCGGCCGTATACAGAGACCTTATCTTAAAATTAAAGAAAAAAGGCATATGAACATCCTGCTAACATTTCTGTGCGCATTCAGTTTCCTTGTTTATCCACAAAAAGGCGTGAAGATATACAACTTAGAACATAGATTAAAATCTGTATGCAAAAAAGTACATTACTACGAAGTAGGCAATGTATTTTCCGTCTCAGAGTGTAAGACATTAAATATAAAAGGCATTCGTTTTATAGATAAGATAAAAACATACAAAATACCACCATATAAGGTCATAAAAACCTCGCAGAGGATAGATACCCTCCCATGGTATGTAAGAAAAATAAACATGTACAAAAGAGAAGAAATAGAACTCTCTGGCAACAATGTAGTATGCGGGATATTAGATTCAGGCATTGATACACAAGATACATACCTTGCCTCACATATCGCATATTTTTACGATGCAACAGGACATTACTCAACACCTTATGATGATAATGGCCATGGTACAGCAGTCTCATCATTGATAGCAGGCACATACGGCATAGCCCCAGGTGTAAAACTTGCCGTATGCAAGGCTTTTTTAGCAAATGGTGCATCAGACGATACCCTTATACTCAAGTGTGCCGATTGGTTTTACAACTTAAAAAAAAGTGGCGTTCCAATAATGGTAATAAACAACTCATGGGGAGAAACAGAGGCAGAATACATGAAAAATGTTTTATTAAAATGGGACTTTGTAGGTATCCTTCCCGCCTTTTCAGCAGGAAATTCAGGTCCCTTTTACAGAACCATAGATGCCCCATCCCATTATCCCTTTACCTTTTCCATAGGTGCAACAACCTCGGAGGATACCGTTGCATGGTATTCATCCAGAGGTCCTGCGCCAGATACAGGCATATTCGCTGATAAAAGTCTTTGGCCCTTTCCATTTTGGAATTACACAAAGCCCGATTTCGTAGCCCCAGGAGATTACATATATGTCCTTTTTCCTGGCGGATACTATGGCATAGCAAGTGGCACATCCTTTGCCGTTGCAATCTTTTCAGGATTTTTATGCCTTTTAAAAGAAGCAATACCATCCATAGATTACAAAGAGGCATACAGGATAATAAAAGACCATGGGGTAAAAAGATTAGGTTTTATAAGGTATCCAGATTCCTCCTATGGATTTGGAAGAATAGATGTAGGTGAGATAGCAAGTTTTTTATCCCCAAAGGTCGTGTATGACACAACGCCACATCTTAGCATTCCACAAAATCTCAAAGGCACTTATAGAATATACACTCAGGACGGAAGGCTTGTAGAAAAAGGCGAGACACCAATCCCAAAACTCGCAAAATTTCCAAGAGGAGCGTATATCCTAAAACTGTTCACAGGAAGAAACACCTATACACTGAAGATAATAAATTTTTATAAAGCAAGATAAAAGATAAAGATGCCATTTAATATCACATATGATTTGACAAAACTTTGTGTATGTGGTATACTTATAAAGTGTAATGGTAGATATTTGATTTATGATAAAAAATGTAAATGTTTGAGGGAGATATAGATGCACTCTGAGCCTACTTATAGAGGAGTAGTGTAGGCTTGTTCAAGGATGCAAGTAAGAAGTGTGAAGAAAGAAATGGCAAAGTTCTTCAGTGCTTAGAATTTAAAGGGAATAAGTTAAAGGATGCAGGTATATACTGATATCTTAACAGAAGGGCAGAAAAAATTGCTATCCAAGTTGCAGCATATAAAAAATGAGGGATTTTATCTTGCGGGAGGGACCGGCTTGGCTTTGCTACTTGGGCATCGCACCTCAGCAGATTTTGACTTTTATTCACAAAGCCCTTTTGATGTAAAGAAAGTTTCTTCTCAAATTAAACAAAGTGTGAAGAATATTCAGCCCATTCAAATTCAAGAAGATACTTTGATATTGAAATGCGAAGGTATAATAACGAGTTTCTTTGTTTATCCGTACCCTCTTTTGAGACCTTTGATAGACTTAAAGGAAGTCTTTGTTGCTTCATTAGAAGATATTTCAGCAATGAAACTGGTAGTGATAATTCAAAGAGGGACAAAACGAAATTTTATTGATGTTTATTATTTGATTAAAAGATTAGGGTTGGATTATATGTTGAAGTTATCGGAACGGAAATATGAGGAATTCAATCCGTATCTTGCACTGCAGGAGCTTCTATATTTTGAGGATGCGGAGAAAGAGAGACTTTCGCATAGAAAAATCAAGATTAAGGAGCCATCAGATTGGGAAAATGTCAAAGATTACATTGTTGCTGAAGTAAAAAGAATAAAGGAGAAAAGGATATAATGAAAAAAAGTAAACACATACCAAAATCTATTAAATCAATTTTATGGCCATATGATATAAATGATATTTCGCTTGAGGAAGATAAGGAAACGATTATAACACAGTGTCTTAATTATGGCACATTAAAGGAAGTAAGATGGTTGTTTAAGGCATATGGTGAGGAAGAGATTAAGAAGGTTGTTGCTCATCCAAAGAGGGGTCGGTGGTGGCGAAAGGTGTTAAACTTTTGGCTTTTGGTGTTAGATATAAATCTTCCAAAAGAGGTTTTTGAGAATGCTGTCATCAAAATCAAACCCGAATTCAGGGTTTTGAATAAAAAGGGAGCATATGGAAGAAGTGGATGTGATTTAATATGATAAGAGCATCACTAAATTCAGGCACAAATAATCTTTCTGGAATAAAAAATCTGCTTGATAGACTTTTAACAGTAGGTGGAATATGAGCAGTAACAAAAAATCTCATATAAAGGAATGTATATACGAACAGTTTGTATATCCTCTCTATCTTGTATCATATCTAAACATTTCGGATATTAACGAGTTAGGCAATAAACTAATAAAATCAAAGCAAAAAAAGGTGAAGAGGAAATGTATAAAGTAACATGGGATAAAAACTCAAATGGAATTTTATTAGTGGACCATAGTAGTTCTGATGTCATATCTCCGCCCCGCCCTGTCTTTTTCGAAGAGTTAGACCTTCTAGGTTTTAATAAGTTTTGGAGTTATCCTAAAACTCAAGAGCCTTTACTCTGGGCGATTGGAAGAAAGTATTATTATAAGGGAGAGTTTGTAGCGGAAGCTAAAGGAGGAAACATATTTGAAGCCCCTAAAATAGTTCTTACAGAAAAAGGACAAAACCTTAAGTTGAAGCCAATAAATATTGAGGATTTGATCGAAAAAAACAAGAAAGCTTTATTTGTGTTAGAGAATGAGGCTTTGGATTTTATAGAGCATACGTATAAAGTTTACAAAAAGAAAAAATACATATTTGCTGTATCTTACAGCGGAGGTAAGGATTCACAGGTAGTATTAGACCTTGTAACAAGGGTTATCCCCCCTGATGACTTGGTAGTTATTTTTTCAGACACTACTATGGAAATTTCATATACTTATGAAAATGTAGCAAAAACTAAGGAATACTATGAAAAACGATACCCGGGATTAAAATTTTATATAGCAAGACCACCTAAACCTGCAATAGAGTTTTGGAAAGATTTTGGTCCGCCCAGTAGAATTCATAGATGGTGCTGTACTGTTACTAAAAGCGTGCCTTTTATAAGGCTTATTAAAAATCTTTTAAAAGAAAATGAAAATAAATTACCTAATATATTAACATTTGATGGAGTAAGAGCAGAAGAAAGTAATAAAAGAAATCAATATTTAAGATTAGCCAAGGGTGTTAAGCATTTAACCGAAATAAATGCAGAAGTTATTCAAGAATGGAATTCTACAGAGGTATTTTTGTATCTATTTTTAAGAGGTATAGAATTGAATAAAGGATATAGATATGGATTAGGAAGAATAGGATGCATGCTTTGTCCTTTTGGTTCACCCTTTAATGAATATATCTACTATAAGATTAACAAACGAGTTGTCAAAAATTATATTGAAGTACTAAAAAGTTATGCAGAAACTTTAGGTTATAGAAATGATAAGGTTTTTTCATTTATATCACAAGGTAAATGGAAAAGCAGAACAAGCTCAAATGGATTAAGAAACAAGCATTTCTTTAAAACTGACACTGGAAAGGATGAAAATAAATATATATTAAATTTACCAAGAGAAAATTTTTTAGAATGGATAAAAGTTGCAGGTGACATCTTATACAAAAAAGAAAATGGTAGAATAGTCGGAGAATTGAAAATAGCAAATGAAATTTTCTCTTTTGATATAGACAAAGAAAACAACAGGCAGATTATTAAATTTAAAAATATAGGAAAAGATATAATTGCAAGAAGTAAAATAAAAAAGGTTTTGTATAAAACTACATATTGTGTTCATTGCGGAGCATGTGAAGCAGAATGTCCAACAGGAGCACTAAAGGTAATACCTAAAGTGAAAGTAAATACAGATCTATGTGTGCATTGTGGTAATTGTTTAAATTTTGTGTCGAAAGGCTGTTTGGTAGCTAAATCGATTTCTACAATATATGGAGGGAAAAAAATGATGTCAAAAATAAAAAATTTTGGTAGATATTTTAAATTTGGTTTTTTGAACGAATGGTTGATATCTTATCTTAACGAGGATAACTGGATTGAAAATAATAATCTTGGACCTAAACAATTTGAATCTTTTGTTAGATGGTTAAAAGATGCTGAAATTATATTAACTAAAAATTCTAATAAATCGCAACTTTATTCATATTTTAGGTCGATCAGTAAAAATACAACCCTTCTGTGGTCATTTATTTTAACAAATTTATACTATAACTCTAATGTAATAAACTGGTATATTGATAATAATGATTGGGGAACGATATTATCTAAAAAAGAATTGATAAATACAATAATAAAGAAATATGATGGTGCTGAGGGAACTGTAAATAATGGAGTATTAGCATTATTTAAAACATTTGAAAAAACACCGTTAGGCAACGAATTAAAAATAGGCATTATTGAGAAGAGAGGAGGAGAGCGCTATGTTAAAAAAATCGGTACAGACGATATTCATCCTCTGGCGGTTGCATACAGTCTTTATAAGGTAGCAGAGCATATAGGAAGGAGAGATTTTACTGTATCGGAATTGTATACCAAAGAATTCAAAGGAGGGCCATATAAGTTATTTGGAATTTCTAGAGATAAGTTAGAAAGAATTTTAAGAGGACTTCAAGAAGATAAAGAACAAATTTTAAGAGTGGAATTAGTTGCAGACCTAGATAATATTTATTTGAGGGATGACCTTTCATCTTTAGATATAGTAAAAATTGCGGAGGTGAGACTAAGATGAAATATGAAGAAATTATAGGATTAAACGATTTCTTCCAACCAGTTTATGACTTAGAAAATGAGATTGGAACTTACTGGAAGCAATTTATTCCTAATGAGAAATTTCATAAAGTATTATCAGAAACGATAAACTCACTTGAAAGTAGCAAACCTGAAGAAAGAAAATCAATATGGTTACAGGGAGCCTATGGC
>CAJXJZ010000026.1 GCA_913055745.1 uncultured bacterium
ATTTATGGCCTTTAGTGAAGATAAAGTAAAAAGGGCAGTCTTGAAACTTGAGCAGAGTGCGGGATGGATCAAGTTTCTTGGTGTGGTTCAACTTATTTATGGGATATTAACAGCCATCACGCTGGTTGGAATTTTGTGGATATGGCTTGGCCTCGTTCTCATAAAGGTTGCCAACAATTTAAGACTTGCAAAAGAGGGAGATGATGAATCTCTTGTTGAAGCGAGCCAAAACCTTTCCACCTTTTTCACTGTATGGGGTATTATTGCTCTCTTGGGGGTAGTGATTGTCGTTTTGGCTATTATTATATACTTTTTCATATTCGCAGGTGCTGTTATGTCAAATATGTAAAATGTTAGGTATCTTACTCTCTGCTATGATAACAATGAAAGGAGGAATGGTGTTTATAAATACTAAAACAGGGAAAAAGGTTTCCCAAGAAGAGCTTGTTGAGACAGCAGATAGTTATGATGTCATAATATTTGGGGAAAAACACGACTCAAAGGATTGTCACCTGGCAGAATTAGCTCTTCTAAAGGGACTTTCAGGAAAATACAATATCATTTTTTCTATGGAGATGTTTGAGAGGGATGTGCAAGGGGTACTTGACGAATACCTTATGGGAAAGATTACAGAAGAGGAGTTTTTAAGAAAATCAAGGCCGTGGAATAATTATAAGGATGATTATCGCCCCCAGGTTGAGTATTGTAAGACTAATAATATCCCGGTTTTAGCATCAAATGTGCCAAGGTACATAGCATCCAAGGTGGCAAAAAATGGCCCCGGCGTGCTTAAATCTTTATCATTAAAAGAGAGGAATTTTGTCGCAGATACAGTTTTTTTTGAAAACCCAGAATACAGAGAGAGGTTCTATAATACGATGGCACATATTAATATGCCAGGATTTACATCTTCAATGAGAGAAAACTACTATAAAGCACAGTGTCTTAAGGATGCGACGATGGCAGAGTCAATAATAAGGGCATTGGAGAATAAAAATGGCCACAAGGTATTTCATATAAATGGTAGTTTCCATTCTGACTACCATCTGGGGGTTGTGTGGCAGATATCTAAGATGGCACCACAGGTTAAAGTTTTAGTAATTGCACCAGTTGAAAAAGGCGAAAAATACGATGAAAACATAGGAGATTTTGTTTTTTACTATGAAAAATAATGAAGTTTTTGTAATTGAGGGTGGCAGTAGGCTCACTGGTAAGGTAAATATTTCAGGGGCCAAGAATGCGGTACTTCCTGTTTTAGCGAGTTCACTTTTATTTGATAAGCCATTTGAAATCACTAATATACCTCGTGTTATTGATATATATACGATGCTTGAGCTCTTATCCGTTATTGGAACACAATACGAGTGGATTGGAAAAAATAGTATAAAACTCTATCCTGATATAAAGAATCAGATAGCACCCTATGGAATAGTGGAGAAGATGCGAGCCTCCATATATGTCCTGGGACCCCTTTTGGCAAAAACGGGTTTTGCTAAGGTGTCCTTCCCTGGTGGTTGCAATTTTGGGCCAAGGCCCATAAATTTTCATCTTGAAGGTCTTAAAAAATTTGGTGCTAAAATAGAGATTGAACATGGTTTTATTGTATCTCGGGCAAGTAGATTACATGGCGCAAAGATAGTTTTCGACCAAAAGACAGTTGGTGGAACCATTCATCTACTTATGACTGCGGCACTTGTGGAAGATGAAACAGTTCTTCAAAATGTGGCACTTGAGCCAGAAGTGGAGCAGGTGGCAGAACTTTTAAAGTCTTCTGGTGTAGAGATAGAAAACATTGGGGGAGAAGTTTTAAGGGTGAGGGGTGTAAAAACACTTACTCCACCATCTACTATTGAAATTATACCAGATAGAATAGAGGCTGGGACATTTATGGTTATAGCACTTGCAACCCATTCTGATATAAGAGTTGAAAATATAAAACCCAATCATACGTCAAGTGTGTTAGAAAAACTTGAGGAATCTGGTGCTGGTATAGAAATAGGCGAATCCTACGTAAGGGTTTATCCAAAGAGTGAAAAGATATCACCACTTATAATTCAAACATCACCCTATCCAGGATTTCCTACGGATATGCAGCCTCAATTTATGGCGTTATTGAGTGTTGCTGACGGCATGAGCATTGTTCGTGAAACCATTTACCCGTCAAGGTTTCATCATGCTTATGAACTTCAAAGAATGGGTGCCAATATTCAAGTAAAGGATGGGGAAGCGATAATTCGTGGAGTTTCTTCTCTTGAGGGTACCGTTGTAAATGCTTCTGATTTGAGGGCTGCTGCTTCTTTGGTTATAGCAGGGCTTATGGCAAGGGGTAAAACCATAGTAAGAAATATTTATCATCTTGATAGGGGTTATGAGGATTTTGAGTATAAGTTAAGTAAGTTAGGAGCAAAAATAAAAAGAAAAAAAGAGATGTAAGGTGTTTTGTTATTCAATTTTTTGCCATTATAATAGTTGAATGCAAAAGGGAGGAAATATGGACCTTCAAAAGTATAGGAAGTTATTATTGAAAGAACAGGAAAAAATAGAAAAATATCTAAAAAAGAAGTTAGAAGAAGAGAAGAAACTTGGTGAAGAATGGAATTCTCCCAAGGATTTTGAAGAATGGGCTTATTTTACATATACAGAGAATGACCTTTCCGTTAAAGCGAGGGGGAAATTAAATAGATTAAAAGAAATAAAAGAAGCCCTGAAAAGGATTGAAAAGGGAAAATATGGCATTTGTGAAAGTTGTGGAAAAGAGATTGAGCCTGAAAGGCTTGAACTTATTCCATGGACACGATATTGCTCAAAATGTGCAAGGAGGCATCCTGAGGAGTTATGACACCACTTATTGATACACTATTAGAAGATGAGATGCGCTCATCGTATATAGATTATGCGATGAGCGTTATAGTCGGCAGGGCATTACCTGATGTGAGGGATGGTCTCAAACCTGTCCAAAGGAGAATACTCTACGCAATGCGAGAACTTGGTCTCATGCCTAATAAACCATTTAGAAAATCGGCGACTGTTGTTGGAGAAGTTATAGGTAAGTTCCATCCTCATGGTGATAGCGCTGTTTATGATGCCTTGGTTAGAATGGCGCAGGAGTTTTCTCTTAGATATCCCTTAATTCAAGGGCAGGGGAATTTTGGTTCTATTTATGGAGACCCACCTGCTGCGTATAGATACACAGAGGCAAGGCTTTCAAAAATGGCTGTTGAGATGCTTGAGGATATAGATGAAGACACCGTTGACTTTATTCCAAATTTTGATGGAAGGCTTAAAGAACCCACGGTTTTGCCTTCAAAAATACCTAATTTATTAATTAATGGCTCATCTGGAATTGCAGTAGGCCTTGCTACTAATATACCCCCGCACAATCTAAATGAAGTAATAGATGCACTTGTGGCTCTTATTGATAATCCAGATTTGACAGTCATGGAACTTATGGATTACATAAAGGGTCCAGATTTTCCAACTGGTGCCATTATTGTTGGGAGAGATGGTATCAAAGATACATATCTTAAAGGAAGGGGTCGCATTGTTGTTCGTGCAAAGGTGCATTTTGAGGAAGATAAACATAAAAAGAAGATTGTCATTACCGAGGTGCCTTATCAGGTATCAACGAATACAATAATTGAGCGAATTGCACATTTAGTAAAATTAAAAAAGATACAGGGTATTCAGGATTTAAGGGATGAAACAGATAGAAGAGGCATAAGAATAGTGATAGATATAAAGCGTGGGTATGACCCTACTGTGGTGTTAAATAACCTGTATTTACACACTCCACTCCAATCTACCTTTGGAGCCATTATGATTGCACTTGTGGGTGGCGAGCCCAAAACATTGAACCTAAAAGAACTCCTCGAAGAGTATCTGAAACACAGAGAGAATGTTGTAACAAGAAGAACAAAGTTTAGACTCTCAAAGGCAGAAAAAAGGGCCCATATCCTTGAGGGGTTAAAAAAGGCATTAGATTTTATTGATGAAATCATTGAGATTATAAAGAATTCAAAGAATCAACAAGAAGCAAAGAACTCTCTTATAGAGAGGTTTGAATTTAGTGATGTGCAAGCAGGGGCCATTTTAGATATGAAACTTGGTAATCTCACCAAATTAGACAGGGATAAAATAGAGGAAGAATACGGAAATCTTATTAAGGAGATTGCAAGGCTTAAGAGTATCCTTGAAAACAAAAAACTACTTTTTGAAGAGATCAAAAAGGAATTATTGGAAGTCAAGGAAAAATATGGTGATAATAGACGCACCACTATTGAGGATAGTGCGCCTAAATCCTTGGATATAGAGGACCTCATTCCCAAAGAGGATGTAGTAATAACACTTACACACCTCGGCTATGTGAAAAGAACTCCAGCAAAAAGTTATAGGAGCCAGAATCGTGGCGGTGCAGGTCGCAATGGGGTTAATGCCTATGAAGACGACTATCCTGTGGGTGTGTTTACATGCAATTCTCATGATTCACTTATTGCCATAAGCAATTGTGGAAGGGCTTTTAGTTTTAAGGCGTATGAAATACCAGAGGCCACTTTAAAGGCAAGAGGGAGGTCTATTAAGACAATTTTGAAACTTCAAAAAGACGAAAAGATAATTTTCATGGTTCCCCTAAAGTCTGTTCGCCCAGAGCATTATCTGGTGTTTATGTCAAAGAATGGTTATATTAAAAAGACGCCTATCTCAACCTATGATAATGCGAGGAAGAATGGTATTATCGCTGTTAAACTCCGTGATGATGATGAAATAGTGGATGTGGCTATTACTGATGGTGAGAGGGAGATAGTCATAGGTAAATCATCTGGTTATGCTGTAAGGTTCCATGAAAATGATGTAAGGCCAACAGGACGAGATACACAGGGTGTTAAGGGTATAACCCTTGATAATGGTGAATATGTGGTTTCCATGGCTATAAATAGGCCAGGAAGATTGATGCTTGCCGTTACCGAGCATGGGTATGGGAAGAGGGTAAATCCGGATGATATAAGGAAGACCAAAAGGGGTGCAAAAGGAGTAAAACTCATAAAAATCACGGCTAAAACAGGGAACCTCGTTCGGCTTCGTCCCATAGGCGATAAAGACCATGTGATACTTTTAACAAAAAATGGTAACATAATAAGACTAAAGGCAGATGAAATAAAAGAGTTAGGTAGAAATGCCATGGGAATAAGGCTCATGAAGGTAAAAAGCGATGATGAAATAGTGGATGTTGGCATTATAGAAGAGAAGGGGGAGATGTTTTGATTAATGTATTGCTTTTAGTTGCCTTTGGATTTTTGCAAATGGGTCAAAAGCCTATTCATTCTTTGTTAGTCCCAGGTTCATACCAGATGGAAAAAGGACTGAAAAGAGGGTATGTTTATATGTTCTTAGAGGGCGCACTTTTGTCATATTACTTTTACACAAAGAGAGAGATGGTAGAGACAAAGGCGTCGTATATAGAGTACGCAAGGGAGCATGCATCTGGGACTTTAGTGCAGAGTAGTGATATTCTGTCCCTCTTTGAGAAATACAGGTCTTTTGATGATTATTATGAAATGCTTTATAGAGAGGCAAGACAAATTTATCCGGATGATCCCCAAAAACAGGATGAATATGTTAAGAAAAACCTTAAAACAAGCATTAAATGGCAGTGGGATACTGAGAATGCATGGTACAGTTTTCAGGATAAGAGGCGTTCTTATAGGGAACTTGCCGATAGAGGAGTTGTTATAATGGGCTTTCTTCTAACCAATCATCTTATATCATTGGTGGATGGTATAATTACTGATAGAGTGTTCAAAAAAAGAGCCCAAATAAGAACATCCTTCTTGCCGAAAGAAGCAAGTGTAGCACTCCTTTTTAATCTCAGATAGATGCTTACCTTACTAATAACTATCATAATCCTTTCAATTCTTATAATTGTTCATGAAGGTGGGCATTATCTTGTAGCAAAATTAGGAGGTGCTGTTGTTGAGGAATTCTCCATAGGTTTTGGACCACCGATTTATCAAAAAAAACATGCAAAAGAAGTAATATCTATTAGGAGTATTCCCTTTGGTGGATATGTAAAGATAAAGGGTCAGGAGAGGAAAGAGAAGTACGAAGAGGATGATTTTAACATAAAACCCTATTTTGTAAAAGCCTCTGTGGTTCTTGCAGGGCCTTTTTTTAATCTTTTACTCGCTATCGTGCTTTACTTAGTTCTTTACAGCGTTGTGGGGTATCCAGATACCAATATATCTCATGTGGGAAGGGTGGAACATCATTCACTTGCAGAGAGGATTGGTATACAGGTTGGAGATTCTTTTCTTTCCATAAATAATCATCCTGTAAAAAATTGGGGGGATTTTTGGTCAAAATTAAAATTAGGCGATACCAATACACTTATGCTTAGCAGAAATGGCTCTATTTTGACGATGAGATTTTATATGACAGATAAAGATACCTTAGGTATTGAACCTTATATCCCGCCTGTGGTTGAAGCCATAGAGAAGGATGGTGCTGCTTATAAAAGTGGGATAAGGAGGTATGATACCATCTTGATGGTTGATACTCTCCATGTTAAAATGTTTCAGGATATGGGGGAATATATTAGGAAAAGACCGGGTGATACCATAGTTTTCACAGTTAAGAGGGGCATTGACACATTAAAATTTAAGGTGATTCCAGAACCTATTGCAATGACTGAGCAAGACACATTTGGGAAGGTAGGTATTGCAGCATACACTCGTACCGTACGTATGCCACTTATAGAGGGTGTAGAAAATGCAGTTATAAGGTCGTATGAAATATCCTATTTGACATTGAAGTTCCTCGTGTATTTAATAGTGGGTAAGGCTTCATTTAAAAATTTAGGTGGCATAATAACTGTTGGAAGGCTTGTCCACTCCTCTGAAAGTATGGGAACCAGTGCCCTTATAAAGATTTCAGGTATTATAAATCTTACAGCAGCACTTTCCATAAACCTCTTTCTTTTAAACCTGATTCCATTTCCTGCTCTTGATGGCTTTCATGCCACTGTTTTTACCATTGAAGCCATCTTGGGAAGGCCGCTTAAACGAGAGATTATTGAGTCCATTCAGTTTGCGGGCTTTGTTGCGCTTGTAATTTTAATGGTTGTGATTACATATATGGATATCGTTAAGTTATGGCAAAGATAAAATTTGAAAATATTGGTCTTGCATTGAAGGGCAAAGGTATTACCATTGGACGGAAAGATGTGCTCTGCAATCACAAAAAGATAAAAGCCGTCGTGTTTGCAAAGGATATGTCAAAGGGTGAGATACGCAAGATCTTGAATGTATTGGACAAAAGGATTAAAATCTTATATTGCAATAAGTCTAAGAAGGAATTGGGTCATATTTTTAATAAAAATGAGATTGGCGTTTTTGGTATAAAAAATAAATTTGAAAATCTTTTAATATTAAAGGAGGAAAAAAGTGAATCCTCAAAAAAATATTGACAAATCAAAGATTGAAAGAGTGATTGCAACAGACTGTGGAAGTACTACCACCAAGGCTATTCTAATTGAAAAGAAAGGAAAGCATTATCGCCTATCAGCAAGAGGTGAAGCGCCTACAACCGTGGAGGCGCCCTTTGAAGATGTTACAAGGGGTGTACTAAATGCATTTCGTGAGGTAGAGGAACTTACTCAGATTAATATACTCCAGGGAGAGAAGATAATAAAACCAAAGAAAAGTGATAAAGAAGGCGTTGATATTTATGTCTCAACATCTTCAGCTGGTGGTGGGCTTCAGATGCTGGTAGTTGGCGTTGTTAGGCAGATGACAGCCGAGAGTGCACAGAGGGCCGCACTTGGTGCAGGTGCAATAGTTATGGATGTTATTGCTTCAAACGATGGTAGGATGCCACATGAAAGGGTTGAACTCATAAGACGCTTAAGACCTGATATGATCCTGCTTGCAGGTGGTGTTGATGGTGGCACAAAAAAACACATTATAGAACTTGCAGAACTTATAAGGGCAGCAGACCCAAAGCCGAGATTTGGTGTGGGCTATAAATTGCCTGTTATCTATGCGGGGAATAAAGATGCAAGGGAAGATATTAAAAGGATACTGGGCGACAAGGTCGCTCTTGAAATTGTAGATAATATAAGGCCAGTATTAGAAAGAGAGAATCTAAAACCTGCTCGTGATAAGATACATGAACTTTTTATGGAACATGTGATGCAGCATGCTCCAGGATATAAAAAACTCATGAGCTGGACAGACACTCCTATAAAACCTACACCAGGGGCGGTAGGTTCCCTTGTGGAGAAAGTAGGTAATAAGCAGGATATTGATGTTCTGGGTGTTGATATTGGTGGTGCTACAACAGATGTATTTTCTGTATTCAAAGATAAAACAGAACAAAAGAGGGTATTTAACAGAACGGTTTCCGCAAATCTTGGTATGAGTTATTCAATTTCCAATGTCCTTGTTGAGGCTGGTGTTGAAAATATTCTAAGGTGGGTACCATTCCATATAGACCCGTCAGAACTCAAAAACAGAATAAGGAACAAGATGATAAGGCCCACAACCATTCCACAAACCCTTGAGGAATTAATCATTGAACAATCTATTGCAAGGGAGGCTTTAAGACTTGCTTTTGAACATCATAAATCTATGGCTGTAGGCCTTAAGGGGGTTCAGCAGGAGAGGACGATTTCCGATGCCTTTGCTCAGAGCCTTGCAGGTGCATCGCTTGTTGATATGATGAGTCTTGCCATGATAATAGGCTCTGGAGGAGTACTTTCTCATGCCCCGAGAAGGGTTCAATCTGCGCTTATGATGCTTGATGCCTTCCAGCCTGAAGGTGTTACCATGCTCACAGTGGATTCCATTTTTATGATGCCACACCTTGGTGTACTCGCTGATGTACATGAAGAGGCAGCCACAGAGGTATTTGATAGAGATTGTCTCATAAGACTTGGCCATTCTGTAACTCCTGTATCAGATAAGCCAATGAAAGATGGGAAGCTAATGGCAAAGGTGCATCTTGAAATGCCCGATGGTAATAAGAAAGATGTTGAGATAAGGTGGGGAGACCTCTTTAAAATTCCTCTTGGTGTTGGTAAAACTGCCAAGGCTGTAATAGAACCCGTAAAGAATGTTGATGTTGGCGCGGGCAAAGGCAAGGTCCTTGAGACAGAACTTCAAGGTGGCGTAGTCGGATTGATGTTTGATGGTAGGGGTAGGCCCCTTATTATGCCAGAGAATCCAAAAGAAAGGGTAGATAAACTCTCAAGATGGGTCAAATCACTTGAAGTTTATCCAGAAGAACCCTATAATAAACTCGTTGGAAGGTAGATATTGCCCAGAAGATACGAGGAGGATTCCTTAGAGTATTATTTTAAAAGTATAGAGGGTCTCCCTAAACTCAGTAGAGAGGAAGAAAGAGAACTCATAAAAAGAGCTCAAAAGGGGGACAAAGAGGCTACAGAAAGATTACTTTACGCCAATCTTGCCCATGTCGTAAGCATTGCGAAAGAGTATAAGGATAGAGGAGTCCCACTTGCTGACCTTATAAATGAAGGTAACATGGGGCTCCTCAAAGCCATCAAGCGATTTGACCTACAAAGAAATGTGAGATTTATGACCTATGCTGTTTGGTGGATTAAACAGGCTATTTTGAATGCTATAAATAATCAATCAAAAGATATTCGTATATCCCATTCCACAAAAACAAAGGCAAAAAAACTATTAGACATAGGTGAAAATTTATCCCATGAGAAGGGCGCACTTTCTTCGGTGCAGGACATAGCAAACGAAGTGGATATGACAGAGCGTGAGGTTACAGAACTCCTTTCTAAGGTTCAGCGGGAGATTCCCATTGAATCCCTTATAAGGGAGGAGGATTCCAAGTCATATATACCAGAGTTTCTTGTTCAGAATGCCTTGCCCTCACCAGAGCAAGCGTTAAGGCAAGAGGCAATGAAAAAAGCGGTTTCAGATGCACTACGAACGCTTTCACCGAGGGAAAGATACATAGTAACAAGGTTCTTCGGATTAGATGAAGATGAGCCAGAGCCCCTCTCGCAGATAGCAAAAAGGCTTGGTATATCAAGGGAAAGAGCAAGGCAGTTAAAAGATAGGGCACTTAAGAAGTTAAGAGAAAGGTTTGGAAATACCTTATTAAAATATATATCTCCTCATTAACCTTTTCCCTTATTTATTATTTTAAACATTACTTTTACTGGTGGAGCAAACATTACAAAAAAGTTAGTACCGGTTTCTTTTGAAAATAAGAAAATAGCCAAAATACCTGAGATAGTGTAGGCAATACTTGATGCAATGGCTGCACCTTCTGCTCCGTGGGAGGGTATAAGAACAAGGTCAAATACAATAGTGAATATAACGGATATGATGGTAAAAAATGAGCCATATTCAGGCTTATTGATCCCATGGAAGTAAGCAGATAACACCCTTCCCACCCCTAAGAATACTATACCTGGTAGAAGATAAACAAGAGGTACAAAGGATGCCAGAAACTTGTGTCCAAATAGTATAATGATAAGGGGCCTCCCAATAAGAACCATGAAGATGCCCAAAAATATTAAAACAAATAGCGTAAGCCTTGCTATAAATCTTGTGAATTCAGTAGAACTTTTCTTATCATCCTTTGCTACCTTTGGAAATAGTGGGATAGCCATTGAATTAGGTAATTTCCATAAAAGTTCAGCAAGGGCAGTGCTAACAGAGTAAATACCCACTTCCCCTGGTGTGCGAAAATAGTTTAGTATAAATACATCCAATCTTCTATTGAAAAAACTCATAGTTATCCCGGGGTATGCCTTAAGGCCATATTTAAGTTCTTTTTTAAATAGACTAAATAAATGGGTTTTTACATGCCCGTATTTGAAATCAGGTATAAGAAGGATACAAGCAATAATTACAGCCAAAAGTATATGATAATTTACGGCATGCTGAATTATGCCTATATCTGGTTTTATGAGCAAAACGCCTAAGGATATGAACACAAAGAGTATGCCTATTCTCATAGAGTCAAGAAAATTGTAGGTTTTAATATGCCCCGTGCCAAGGAAGATAGAGCGAAGGTATCTAAATAAAAGAAAGAGGGGTGTAATTAGTATAGCATACAGCATTGCGTTTTGTGGTAGATTCTTGAAGATTGAAAAATAAATCTTAGGAGATATATAAAATGAAAGAAAAAGAAAAGCGCCAGATACTAAGGAATACACGAGTGATATAGAAAACACATTGCCTGTGCTATGACCCTTACTTAAAAAATATACATGTGATTCATCCAAACTCAACGAAAGGAGCATGGATAAAAGGGATGGTGTGAGGATGTAAACAGCATATAGTCCCCTACCGGATGGGCCAAGAGTTCTGGCTATTACGATGTTCAAAAGGAAATTCAAAAAAAGGCTCAAAGATTGATAAAAAAGTGTCCAAAAGGTGCTCTTTGCGAAGTTTTTAAGGCCTTTCATAAAATAGTTTATCCAGGAGATTTATAGCAAGAGCATTCTTTTCATGCATAACAGTGTTTATCCTATCATGTACCCTTGTTTTAAGTTCTGTTAAAAGGCTTGGATTATCCAAAAGAAAATCTATCTTTTCCCTTATCATAGATGGTGAATCAGGACCTTTCACGCATAGATATCTCTCAAGGTATTTATCTTTACACACATTATATATGTTATAACTTGTAAGTGTGGGTACACCCATCGCCATCCTCTCTGCTACAGCGTAATTAAAACTCTCTGTGTGTGTTATCTGCAAAGAAAGATGCATACATGAGATAAGAGATAGGTATTTATCCCACAAAAGCCAGGAGTGTCTCTTTATGTTTTTAATACTCCAGTGTTCTATGATTTGATCTATATAGGGATGACTAAAGTTGATATGTAGTGTAATGCGACTATAATTTTTTGATGATTTGATAGCGGATATCTGGGTTAAAATGTTTTTGCCTTGACGCAAGGCGACAAATAGGTCAATATTAAACCTGCCATCAGCATTGTTTATGGTATCCTTAAAATATGCATTGAATGTCTTGAGATTTAGGGTATGTGGAAAATATAGGGAGTTTTTAACAAAGTCCATTTCTTCATAGAGCCTTTCATTGAGCAATATATATCTGAGTTTTCCATCTCTGTTTAAGGATAAAAGAGCGTCTAATGCCGCATAATCGCCCATTTTACAGGTCATTTCCATCTGACCAAGCGTACTACACCACATAACAGATGGTTTTGTGCCCATCTTGTTCAATATATTCACAATTTTTTCGTGCAACCTGCTCCATCCACCAAGTATAATCCTATCGCCGTATGTATCCTTGAGTTTTCTTAAATTCGCTCTTACCATTGAAAACTCTGATTTTGGTAAAAATCGCCTCTCTATTTTGAAAATTACCTCTTGTGGAAACAGGTTTTCTATGTATAATAATTTAACCTTCCCTGTAACCTCTTCAAGGTTCTTTGCCATACTTATGACACCTGGGTGGTATTTGCTTACAAGTATGAGAATATCCTTCATAGCGTCTTTTACATTAAAATAAATTCATTGAAATACAAAGTATCTTGTGCAGGTTATACCTTTAAAAAGGTTGAGATTTGTGTTTTTTACCCTCTTTTATTATCATCTTTAAAAGTTCTGGCATTGCATCTGGGTCCGTTCCAGTAAATATATTACCATCACTTTCCACTTTTTTACCAGTATAAATCGCACCCGCGTTTTCAATATCATCTTTTATGGCATGATAACCTGTGACTTTTTTATTTTTTATAATACCAGCGGAGATAAGTACCCATGGTCCATGACAAACAGCCCCTATTATTTTGCCAAGTTCATTTAGCCTACGAACGAAATTTAAGACCTTTGGGTATCTTCTTAGCCTGTCAGGTGCATATCCCCCTGGTATAAAGAGAATATCATAGTATTCAGGGTCTACATCTTTAATGCTCTTTTGGCTTTTAAATGTGCAGCCCTTTTTCCCCTTAAATGTTTTTATTTCCAAAGACAACACATCAACATCAAAGCCTTCCTCTTTAAACCTATAGTAAGGATATATGAACTCTACATCCTCAACTAACTCCTCAATGAGTATGGCTACCTTCACTTTATACCTCCTGTTTAAGTTTTGTATAAAGGATATTACACCTTGAGCGTTCACAAAAGAAAAGTTATAATTACAAAAAAGGAGGTATGTAAATGGCAAAATATATGAAAATCGTGGGTCTTGTAATACTCAGTGTATTTCTCGCATGTTCAAATAGTTCTGATGAGAGCGCTGGTGGTAATGGTAGTAGTGGAGGAGGTAATGGTGTTGATATCTCTGGCAGATGGTATGTAGAGGTCTCTTTCAATAATAGTGGGAATGCCAACCCTTATGTCGCAGACATACAGCAGTCAGACACTACTTTTACAGGTACGATTGCGTGGGGGGTAAGTTATGTAAACACTTTTAGTGGCCTTATAGAGGGTACAACACTCAATTTTGCCTCTTCAGATGATACATTGCATTTTACAGGAAGTGTTGAAAGTGCCGACAGTATAAGTGGAACATGGTATAATAAGTTTACATCTGACAGTGGAACATGGTTTGCCATAAGACCAATAGATAATTACAATATTGAAGGGGAATACACAGGAACTTTCTATTTTGTAAATGGGACAAGTATTGATTCGGTAATTGTTCAAAACGGTGTATGGAAAGGTAAAGCATTTAAAACCAATCATGGTGACACAACCTATTTTGCCGGTGAAATGCTCTCTGTGGCTGACAGAGATACGGTGAGCGCTCTTGTACCAATGGGCGGTTTTTATGTTAGCACCGATGATACGCTGTTTATTAATTTTGGATGCACCATAAACAATATAAATGGTGGGTTTAATTTCATAGGCAAGGTGAGTGGAGATTCTGCAAGTGGAGAGTGGAGTCTTGCAGCCTTATCTGGTCCCTCGTTACTTGGAAATGGAGATTTTAAAGGGAATGTATCAGGAATAAAGTAAAATCTAAGGCATCCTGGGGTCCTTTACCTCAGGATGGCCTTTCTAAATGCCCTGTAATCCTTCCATAAGTATTCCATTTTGCATTCAAAGAGTGAATACTTTATGTTTTTCCTAACCTGTGGGTCTTTTTTATAGAGCTCTTTTAAGATATTTCTTATAGTCTCCCTCCTACTTTTATCCTCATAAGGGCATTTCCCCTCGTAATATTCATTCATGCCAGAGAGTTTCATATATGTTTCTATTTCCTCTTCCTCTATAAGAATTATAGGCCTTATAACAAAAAAGTCTTTACGAAAAAGCGATTGTTTTGGTACCATTGTGCTTATTTCCCTGGCATAAAAGATATTCAAAAGTAGTGTTTCTACTGCGTCATCAATGGTGTGGGCGAGGGCTATTTTATTTATATCCTTTTCCTTTGCCGCATATATGAGATGTTTTCGCCTTTCCTTTGAGCATATATAGCAGGGATTAAAGGGCTTTAACCTATGTTCTATGATCTTTTTCGTGTTTTCATCATGAACAATGAGGAAGTCTATACCTCTTTCATTGAGGAACCTCTCCAATTTTTCAGGGTTTTTAAGTGGCTTTATACGGTTTGCCACATGCACGGCAAGCATTTGAAAGCGCATATTGTATTTCCTCTTAAAATGATATAGTATATCTGCCATAAAAAGACTGTCCTTGCCGCCAGATATACCTAATATAATGTTTTCTCCTTCATTTAAAAGGTCAAAGTAAAAGATAGCCTTTTTAACCCTTTTTAAAAGTCTATCTCTTAGTTTTTTTATCTTAGGCATTGTGCATAGTTTAATTCACAAGAGTCGTTTTGTAAAATCAGAAATGATGTTTTTGCATGAACATTTTTTTCACCTTAAAATATAAATGGTATGGTACAAGTTCATAATTTATTGCCCTTTTTGATTGCCTCACTTATTATCGCCATTGTAATCTCTTTATTTCAACTTATCATAGGTAAAGATAAAAAACCCAAAGTTATCAAAGTAGAGTACAGTCTTCCAGAGGGTATGACACCTGCCATAGCAGGTACATTGATAGATGAGAGTGCAGATGTTGTGGATGTAATTGCCACTGTGTTTGACCTTGAGGCAAGAGGATATGTCAAACTCATTCCTATGAAAAGAAGTAAGTATTTTGCAGGTGATAACAAGGAAACAGATATACTTATCAAAGTGAGTAATAAAGACCTTAAAGGACTTTCAGAATACGAAGCCCAAATAATGAATTTTATACTTGAACAATACTCTTTGAAAGAGCAGGTATTTTTTAAGGATTTTGGTGAGAAGTTTGCCAGTGAAATCAATGATCTTAGAAGGAAAATTGAGGATGAGGCGACTAAAAAAGGCTATTTTGAGGCACCCCCTTACAGTGTAAGGAATTTTTTTACCACATTTTACATCATGTTGCTTATAGTTGGTGATATTATAGTCTATAAGTTTGGAGGCATAAGTATACCATTTAATCCGTATAATCCATTATCTCACATGCTAAATATGTCTATTGTTGTCCTGTTTGCCTTTGTTCCTCTTGTTCTTACCTATCCTCTTTACTCGAAACTTAAAAAATCTGTAGCATTGAGAACGCAAAAGGGTGTTGAGGCTTTTGGGCGGATACTTGGACTTAGGGAGTTTATAAAGCGTGTTGAAAAGGAGCGCATAAAGAGGATGGCAGAAAAGGACCCAAATATATTTAAAAAGGTTTTACCTTATGCTATAATCTTGGGCCTTACAAAAGAGTGGGCAGAAAAGATGGAAAAGGAGTATGTAGAATTTCCAGATTGGTTTGGAGTATTGAATGAGGCAGAAAGGGAGATCATAATAGATATCCTCAATACACTTGCGGGGAGGAGAAGAATTGCGTTTATGACTCCTAATATGATATCCCCTGTTTCAGGTATTTGGGATACATTAGACAAGAGGAGATAGGGAGGTAATATGAAAAAGGCGTTTTTATCTGGTAATGAGGCAGCAGCAAGGGGTGCATGGGAGGCAGGTGTACATGTGGCCACTGCTTATCCTGGTACCCCATCAACAGAGATTCTGGAAAATGTATCAAAGTTTAAAGAAGTGTATGCTGAATGGTCACCAAATGAAAAAACCGCGTTTGAGGTAGCACTTGGTGCCTCCATAGCAGGTGCAAGGGCAATGGTATCAATGAAACATGTTGGGCTCAATGTGGCGGCAGACCCTTTGTTTTCTTCCTCCTATACAGGTGTTAACGGTGGTTTTGTTATTATAAGCGCTGATGACCCTGGCATGCATTCCTCGCAAAATGAGCAGGACAATAGGAGATATGCTAAGTTCGCGAAAATTCCACTTCTTGAGCCTTCTGACAGCCAGGAAGTGCACGATTTCATCAAAGAAGGCTTTGAAATATCCGAAAAATTTGATACGCCTGTGCTTTTGAGATTAACAACCAGGGTATCCCACTCAAAGGGTATTGTAAAAGTGGATGAGAGAAAAGATGTTCCTCTAAAGGATTACAAAAAACTGCCTGAAAAATACATAATATTGCCAGCACATGCCAAAAAACGACACTATTTTGTTGAAGAGCGTACTATTAAATTAAGAGAATATGCCAATACTTCACCCCTTAATAGGATAGAGTGGGGTGATAGGAGTTTGGGTATTATTACCAGCGGAATTTCCTATCTTCACGCAAAAGAGGTTTTCCCCAATGCCTCATTTTTAAAACTCGGCTTTTCATGGCCTTTTCCAGAGAAACTACTGAAAGAATTCCTTGATGGTGTTGAAAAGGCTATAGTAATAGAAGAGAATGAGCCATTTTTGGAAGAAGAGATAAAGTTTTTGGGTTATAATGTAGAGGGAAAGAAGTATATACCACTTGTTGATGAACTTTCTCCAGAGGTTGTAAGGAAGGGTGTATTAAAGGAAGAACTTGAAAGATTACCAGATGGGAAGGGTGTTCAAAGGCCTCCTCAACTCTGCCCTGGGTGCCCTCATATTGGTATTTTTTATAACCTTTGGAGGCTTAGGGCAACAGTAACAGGTGATATAGGTTGTTATACCCTTGGAGCACTTCCACCTTATAGGGCAATGGACACAACCATCTGTATGGGCGCATCTGTTACCAACGCTCATGGATTTGATAAGGCAAGGGGGTGGGATTTCACCAAGAAGACAGTGGCAGTAATAGGCGATTCCACCTTTGTTCATTCAGGCATTACAGGACTCGCCGATATCGTTTACAACAAGGGCAATTCCACTGTGATAATATTAGATAATAGGATTACTGCCATGACAGGACATCAGCATCATCCCGGCTCTGGTAAGAATGCAAAAGGAGAAAAAACCCCAAAACTTGATTTTGAAAAATTGGCCAAGGCTATAGGAGTTCGTAAGGTTTATCATGTTGACCCACATAAGTTAAGAGAAACACGCAAAGTGCTAAGAGAAGCAATGGCAACAGAGGAGCCTACTGTTGTTTTATCTGAGCGTCCTTGTGCACTTTTGCCAGAAGAGAGGAAGAAAGCCAAAGAACGGCCCAAAAAGGTTGTATTAACAGATAAGTGTAAGGGTGAAAAGTGTATGGGGTGTATAAAACTGGGATGCCCTGCTATTTCCTTAAGAGATGGTAAGGCATATATAGAGCCGCTTTTGTGTGTTGGATGTGACCTTTGCCAACAGGTATGTCCCTTTGATGCAATAGTGGAGGAGGGTCAAAATGGCTAATACAAAGAATATCATAATTTCAGGTGTTGGTGGGCAGGGAATTTTGACGGCATCAGAGATCCTTGCCCTCTGTGCAATGGAGGAAGGCCTTGATGTCAAAAAGAGTGAAGTCCACGGTATGTCTCAGAGGGGTGGAAGTGTTGTTTCCTTTGTAAAGTTTGGGGAGAAGGTTTATTCACCACTTATTGAAAAGGGCTCAGGCGATGTTATTCTTGCTTTTGAGAAGGCTGAAGCGCTTAGATGGAGAGGATATTTAAAGAAAACTGGTGGTGTAGTGATCATGAATACCTTAGAAATCTACCCAAATACCGTATCATTGGGCCTTGATACTTATCCTGAGAATATAAGAGAGGAATTTGAAAAATATAATGTCAAAACGATAGAGGTAGATGCTGTTAAACTTTCAAAAGAGGCAGGTGACCCAAGAACGCAGAACACGGTACTTTTAGGAGTTTTGTCCAATTTTATAGACTTTTCAGTGGATACATGGATAAATGTTATAGAACGCAGAGTTCCTCCAAAAACCACTCAAGCCAATCTCAAAGCTTTTGAGCTTGGCAGAGGGGTTATAAAATAGTGCCAAGATACTATTCTATAAAGGATGTTGCTGAGAAACTGGATATACCTGAATACACATTGAGGTACTGGATAAGAATGCTTGGCATAAGTGGCAGAAAAAGACACAACAGGATGTACTTCACTGAAAAGGATGTAAACTATTTTATCGGTGTCAAGACGCTTATAAATAAAGGATATACCCTTACCTCCATAAATTCTATGATTAAGGAAGATGGGCGCTCCATATTACTCAGATGGGCAGAAAAGGGTTTATCAATGAAAATAGTTGAGGAACTTAAAGGATGCATAAAGGATGTAGATAGAATAATTTCCGGGGTGAAGGAGATAAGCAATGTACATTAAAATGCTTATTATTTCTGCTATTCAGGGTATAACAGAGTTCCTTCCTGTTTCCAGTTCCGGGCATATGGTTATGCTTGAAAATTATCTTCACTATAATCCACAGGGTGATACACTTGAAATAATACTCCACCTTGCCACATTGCTCTCTGTTTTGGTATTTTTCAATAAAAAACTACTTAGCCTTATTACACTTAAGGGAAAATGGCAAAATCCACTTCTCCTTATAACCGTAGGGACCATCCCTGCTGGAATTGTTGGCATTCTTTTTAATAATAAGATAGAACAGGTATTTGATAAAAGTTCTTACTTACCGTACACATTCCTTTTAAACGGAATTATTCTTCTTACCTTTTATTTCGCAGATAAGAGTGCAAAAAAGGATAAGCCAAACGACCCTATGAAGTCATTTCTAATCGGTGTAGGTCAGAGTTTGGCTATCTTACCTGGTGTCTCGCGTTCTGGCACGACTATAACTGTTTCCAGATGGCTATCACTTCCAAGAGAAGAGGCATTTGATTATTCCTTTTATTTACTCTTCCCTGCTGTTTTGGGCGCACTTTTTCTAAAGAGAAAACAGGTGAGTGCAGCCATATTTAATCCTTTGTACATTTTCGGTTTCTTTGTCGCATTTGTGTTTGGTGTTGCTTCACTCATAATACTTAAGAGATTAGTAGTGCGTGGGAAGTTGTATTTTTTCGGCATATATACCATTTTTCTCTCACTGATTTTATTTATTACTTGACAGATGGTATGTTTGGTGTTAAAATTATTGGAAACAAAAATAAGGAGGTTATAAGATGCAAGGGTTAGTCGGTTATTTCCACAAAGGTGGGTCCATGATGTGGGGCCTTCTCATACTGGCTGTCCTGGGAACAGCCATAATAATAGAGAGAATTATTTCTCTATATTTCAAACTCAGGGGTAACCCAAAGGCCATAGTAAAAGAGATCTCAAATATTATTGAAAATCAAGGTATAGATGCAGCCATTGAGTATCTTTCTGGCCTAAAAACTCCTGTGGCCAAAATATTTATTGCAGGGCTTGAAAAGGCAGATAAGGGTAGGGCAGTTGTAGAAGAGGAAATGGCACGTGCGGCGAGTACAGAGTTTGCATTTCTTGATAGAGGTATGATATACCTTACGGCAACAGCCACCCTTGCACCAATTCTTGGATTCCTTGGAACAGTTACAGGTATGATTAAGGCATTTTCCGCAATTGCTGCTGCGGGTGAGGTTGAGCCTACCCTCGTTGCAACAGGTATTTCAGAAGCATTGATAACTACTGCAACAGGTCTTATTATTGCAGCACCTGTTGCCCTATTTTATGCAATATTTGCCGATAGAATCAATAACTATACCAGAAACACAGATGAGGCCGTTGATATGCTTGTTTCGTACCTCCTTGAAAGCGGTGTCCTTGAAGAAGAACTATAAGGAGGTAGATCTTGGGAGTAATACCTAAGAGAAAGCCGCCAGAAGAGGCGGAGATACCAACAGCATCGATGGCTGATATTGCCTTCCTTCTAATAATATTCTTTATGGTATCAACTGTATTTGCACGAGATAAGGGCCTTAAAATGCTCTTGCCAGAAAAGCAAAGTGAAACTGTAAAACTCAAGTCTCAAAGGATCATTGATATCTCAATCAACGATGCAGGTCAGATTTTCTATAACGACACGCCAGTTCAAAATCTTATGGATATAAAGCAAAAAATACAGGAAGAGATAAAAAAAGACCCAAAGAAGATTGTACTTATAAAGACCAATGTGCAGGCACCATACGAACGCATGATAGAGGTTCTTGATATTGTTAAACAACTTAAGGTGAAGTCGGTAGCGCTCAAATCCATAAGGCCAGAAGGGTAGGAGGAAATTATGGCGAGGAGAAAGAAGATCAGGAAGGAAGGTAAGGTTGCTATACCAACTGCTTCAATGTCCGATATAGCCTTTTTGCTCCTTATCTTTTTTATGGTTTCCACTACATTTAGAAAAGAGGTTGGATTAAAGGTACTTCTCCCAGAAGCAAGAGCCACTGAAAAACTCACAAGAACGCGCGATATATCACATATTTATATTAGTAAAGATGGCAAGATCTCAGTGGATGATAAGATTGTTACTCCAGATTTATTGAAACTTGCCTACATGCGGAAAGTTGAAGAAAAACCAGAAATTATTGTATCCATTAAGGCTGATAAGAACGCCAAGTACGACTATGTTGATAAAGTAATAGAATCGTTGAGAGATGCCAAGGCACTTCGTGTAGTATTTGCAACCAATTTTAAAAGATAAGGGGGGTGATATAGATGGCTGAAGAAAAAGGGGTAAAAAAAGGTGGATTAATAAAGGCTTATGACCCAGAACTTGAGTATGCTACAGATTTAGAAAAGGCCATTGGTGTATCGCTTTTGTTTTTCATAGTTATCTTCCTTACAGTGAGGCATATGGAAATAAAAGCATATAAACCCAAAACTGTAACTGTTACTCAGGTAGAAAACATCAATCTTGAAGCCCAGATAGAAGAGCCCCCGCCACCAAAGGCAAAACCACAGGTGCCTAAGCAAATAGAAGAAGCGGCAACACCTGAAGAAGAAAAAGAGGCTGCAGCATCCGATACGGTAAGTATAGGTCCAACTACATTCAATGAGGCAGAATTGCCACCACCTCCAGAGGAAGACACTGTATATAGTTTTGCTATGGTTCAACAGAAACCAAAACTGATAAAAAGGGTCCTTCCTGAATATCCAGAACTTGCAAGAAAAGCAGGGCTTGAAGGCAAGGTTATTGTAGAATACATAGTAGGAAAAGATGGACATGTTAAGAGTGCCCGCGTTCTCAAATCTGATAATGAAATATTTAATCAGGCTGCTTTAAATGCTGTAAAGCAATATGTATTTAAGCCTGCAATGCAGAATGATAGGCCCGTCAGCGTAAGGGTCATACAGCCTATAGTGTTTGCTTTGGAAAGATAACAATATAAGGAGGTTGCATATGCTAAAATGGCGATATGCGGTAAGCGTTGTGTTGAGTATGGCATTCGTTGGAATGCTGTACGCAGGCACAACAGGAAAGATAGTAGGAAAAGTGGTAGACAAACAGACCGGTGAGCCCCTCCCCGGGGCTGGTGTAATAATAGAGGAAACCGGTCAGGGTACTGCTACGGACCTTGATGGCTCCTATGTACTTTTGAATGTCCGTCCTGGGACATACACGCTGAAAGCGAGTTATATTGGCTATAGAGATGAGGTTGTAAAGGATGTAAATGTCAAGGCAGACCTCACAACCGAGGTGAATTTCTACCTTTCTTCCAGTGCAATTGTTGAAAGCACAGTGGTCGTTAAATCAACGAGAAAACTCGTGGAAAAAACAGCCACTACAACAGAAAGACATGTAAGTTCAAGCGATATTCAGAACCTCCCATACACAAACTTTCAGGCCGCTATAAATCTGCAGGCAGGTGTTACAGGTGTAAATGTAATAAGAGGAGGAAGGACAGATGAGGTTGCATACTATATAGATGGTATGCAGGTAACTTCTCCTATTTATGGAAGTTATTATTCCAATCTTAACACATCTGCCATACAGGAGATGTCCCTTCTTACAGGTGGCTTTAATGCAGAATACGGTCAAGCACTTTCAGGTGTTATAAATGTTGTTACAAAAGAGGGTGGACCAAAATACGAAGGCTCTCTCAATTATAGAACCGATGCTGTTCTTCCACAATCATTGAATTTTGGAGAGCATTATCTTGATGTGTCCCAAGGTGGTCCTATACCGGGGCTAAAAAAATACTTAAGATACTTTGTTTCAGGTTATGCTCATGTAAGAGATGGGGCACGCGCATTTAACTATAAGCCAGAGTATCCCATTGTAAGTGCCTATGAAAATGGTACAGACGAGTTTAGGGCCTTTGTTGATACAGCGCAGGTGTGGTGGTATGATTCAACAGTTCCATTTTTGCCAAGGTATTACAAACAGCTTCTTGATACAGCAAGGTATTGGCAGAAATGGTACAAAGACCATCCATACATGTTACCTCATACAGGAGAACAGGAGTACAGACTTCAGGGCAAGTTAACAATACTCCCCCTGAAGAATGTGAAGGTCCTTCTCTCTGGATTTTTATCAAGGGATCAATGGGATTCATATTTCTATAGCGGAACGCAGTATTTTAAATACAGAGAGTTTAGAAACAGGTCCTCTTTAAGGCGACAAAACCAGTTAACATTGACCATTAACCATGTGGTTAAAAACAATCTCTTTTACACATTGAATCTTGGAAGATACTATGAGTTCTATAAATACGGTATAAAAGACCCTGATTATGAAAAGGATAGGAGCAAAGACTTTATATCCAATTTCATAAAAGATTATAAGTTCATACCCTGTGAGGCGTATAATGAAGGTGACCCGAGCACATACAACTATTATAATCGTTATGATTTCAACCGCAATAATCCATGGGGGATTGGGGACCAGGCTCATGTAAACTTTGTTGGTGTTGGAGATTACCGTGTGTTCCACGAACAGAGCACAATTACCAATAGCGCCAAATGGGATTTGACATGGCAGGCAACAAAGCATCATGAATTTAAGACAGGCTTTGAGGTAAGAGCACACCAGCTCAAGTTCTACCATAACTCACTTCCATGGGACCCTAATCCATTCCTATCTTATTTTGGTGATTCTGTAAAGGCGGGAAAGAGCATTGATGCACTTGAGCCGGTAAAGCCCATTCAGGGTGCTTACTATATTCAGGATAAAATGGAATTTGAGGGACTTGTTGTAAATGCTGGCTTGAGGTTTGATTATGTAAATCCAAAATATCATTATTATATAGATGCGTCAACCATAACACCAGATAGTATCCTTCAAATAGACCCCAGTACCGTAGAACCTATAGAAACAAAAGCCAAGTATCAGTTATCACCAAGGCTTGGTATCTCACACCCTATAACAGAAAGACAGGTTCTTCATTTTGCTTATGGATACTTCTTCCAGACGCCACCCCTTTTATACTTCTATGATGGAACCAATAATACACCTATACAACTTGCCCAGAGGGGTAATAACATCGTAGGTAATCCCAATTTAGATGCAGAAAAACAGGTAGCCTATGAGGCAGGTGTCTCAACACAGTTGGGGCAGAATTCTGCCTTTGATGTAACAGCCTTTTATAAAGACATCTTCAGATGGGTTGGCACAAGAGAAGTCCTTGCAGCACCCAACCCATTCTACATGTATGTGAACTCAGACTATGGTAATGTAAAGGGTGTTGAACTCACATATCAGTATTCAGCCCCTCGTATATCAGGAAGGGTAGCATATACGCTTCAGTATGCTGAAGGAACAGCATCAGACCCATTTGAATCATATAATAATTCATACTATCAGTTCTGGGGTATTGACCCAAGAACAGGTCAGCCTCTCCCGGTTCCCCATAATACAATGCCACTTTCTTACGATGTAAGACATAC
>CAJXJZ010000027.1 GCA_913055745.1 uncultured bacterium
ATGGCATAAAAGAGTGTATCAAGGTCTTCTTTCATTTCTTTGGGCGAAAGAAGCCTGTTCCTTTCAATTAAAACAAAATTTATACTAAATTTATCTGCATTAAATGGACTTTTTAGTAATATTTTTTTGCCTTTTCTTAATATTTCAATTTTAATTTCTGAACCCTTTGATGATTTTATCTGTTCATTAAGAGTCTTTTCATTAAAGATCTCTTTACCGTTTATTGATAAAATTACATCTCCGGGTTTAAGTCCCATCTTATCTGCTATGCTTCCTTTCATTACATCTGTAATCAAAAGCCTTGGCCCTTTTAATGGCATGGCATTTTATACTCTAAGGGATAACAAAAACAAGAGAACCACAAGCCATAACCTTTTGTATATAACATTATTCTCCTTTAATTGACTGATTTTATTATCATACCGAAATATAATACCGTATCTTCTATTGTCAAGAACAAAAAATCACTTCTCTTTTTTATCATAAAATTCAAGCTTAGGCTCTCCATTTTCATCTACATAAAGTCTTAATTTAGGTTTTCCTTCCTTATCGTAGAGTTGAATAAATGAAATGCTGTCTTCATAACCAATATAAAACCTCTCTCTATAAGTATTAGGATATTCCTTTTTTAACCATTCATTAAATTTATCCCTTTCCTTTTCTCTTTGAGCTGAATCTTTAATAGATACAATTTTAGAAAGTTTTTCTACGACGGGTTTCAAAGATTTTCCAGGCTGGTCATAGGCTATGATACTTATATTCTTTTTATTCCCAGTTTGGTCAAATAACAATCGGAATACTTCATTTTGTTTATAACCGTCAATTGTAAACATAGCCCATTGCGAAATCTCATCTTCGGATTTATCACTTCCCCAGACAAAACCACCCATTTCATCACCATCATTATTGTAAAAAATCATACCTTTACCAATTTCTTCTATATTTCCAGAGCGTATCCCAGGATACTCTTTACCATCTATCATAAGCGGTGGAAAATTCTTTGTGTTGGCAATTATCAGAACAGGTTTTCCGTTGGGCTCTACAATGGTTATCTTTTGAGCCTTTATTTCATCAAATTCAACAGATTTCTTTGTTTTAAGAAGTCTCAAAGATATGTATACAAGGTACACAACTATTACTGTTAAGGTTAAGGCATACACTTCCCAAAACATATTCTTACCTCCTATCTACTTATTTCTTCTTAAATCCTTTCTAGGGAAGGACCCTAACAAGTAGAAAACTCAGAAGTATAGCATATGTAATACCCGCCACTATGTCTAAGAGAAAGCCAAATTTTACCATATCTTTCATCTTTACATACCCTGTGCCATAGACAATGGCATTTGGTGGCGTTGCGACAGGCATCATGAATGCCAAGGATGCCGCCACCGCACCTGCAACCATCAACAGGGTTGGGCTCTGATGAATTGCCATAGCAAGTGCAAATAATATGGGCATCATCATATTTGTTGTTGCCGTGTTAGATGTAATTTCTGTGAGAAAATCTACCAGGAGCACTACACCTAAGATAATCAAAGGTAGAGGGAGTTTACCAATCTCTGTAAGATACATACTGATAAATGCGGCAGCACCTGTTTTTTGTAGTGCTGTGCCCAATGCTATGCCACCGCCAAAAAGCAACAATGTTCCCCATGGAATATTTTTGTTTGTCTCCCAATCAAGGGTAAATTTCCATTCTTTAAAGTTTACAGGAACAATGTAAAATAAAAGAACACCAATAATAGCAATGACAGAGTCATTAACCCAATATAAATGGAGAGGTTTAGTCCATAGTGTTCTTGTTATCCACATTAGAGCAACAAGAACAAATATTATAAGCGTGTTTCTTTCTCCTGCTCCCATTTTCCCCAGTTTGGCAATCCTTTTTTCTATAACCTCCCTTGAACTTGATATAGATTTACCTTTAACCTTAAAATATCTTATCAACATCCACCATGTAATAGGTAGCAGCACTATCACAACAGGCAAACCAATCATTAACCAATTAGCAAATGTAATCTTTTTGTCTAATAGGGAATCTGCAAAGGCGGCAAAGACAAGATTTGGAGGCGTTCCAATCAGTGTGCCAATACCTCCAATAGAGGCAGCATAAGCAATACCCAGCATCATTGCCTTTCCAAAATTGCTTTCCCCAGGTGTCTCACCTACCCCCAATAATATTGCAAGTGCTATGGGCATCATCATTGCTGTGGTAGCCGTATTGGAAACAAACATTGAAACAATAGCGGTTGCAATCATCAAACCGAATATCAATTTTTCTGCTGAAAAGCCAATAATTTTAACGATATGTAATGCGATGCGCTCATGCAAGCCCCATCTCTTCATTGCCTCTGCTATGGTAAATCCACCAATAAAAAGGACAACGAGATAGTGCATATATGGAGCAAAGGCATTAAAATATCCAGGGAATGCCGTATATTTATAGTGAGCAATACCTAAAAGAGGCAGTAAAACCAAAGGAAACATAGCAACTATGGGTATGGGCATTGCCTCTGTTATCCACAATATGGCCATTAAAATAGCAAGTGCAAGGGTATACTTAAGTGCCCTTGTCTGAACATTCACTGCCTTATCCAAAGTCATTTTCCCATTATCTGTTCTTGTAATACCTTTTATACCTGTTTTTGCAAAGTCTTTGGGGATCTTGATATGTATAGATTTTGCCTTTTGGTACATCTGGTCAAAGTTCTCTGTTGTTATACCCTGGGGGAATTGCTCAGTAATTGTTTTATCTGAATGTTTTAAGACAACCTTAAATCCCTCTACATACATCCTCTTTGTAGATGGGAGAAAGAGTACAAGCAAGAACGATAACCAACCAAGCCAAAATCCAATCTTCTTTACCATGTTATCCCCTCTTTTATATGTAAAATAACATAAAACACCCTACTCGTTAAGTCAAGCAATAGGTAATTAAATGTTCATCATTAAGCACTGATAAACCTATTATATATACTTTATTGTATCATGCCCTGCCATATTGATTATCCTCTCTTGCCTTCTTTACAGCGTATTGGGTGCCAAGGGGAGATAAAATTTGGAACAAGGCGGTTGTGGTCGCCATCAATGTAATTATTGTATTACTTAATCCGCTACCCGATAATTCTTGGGCTGCAAAAAATGCAAGGCCAACAGCAACCCCTGCCTGATTGAGTAATGCAATGCCAAGATACTTTTTAATTTTAGTTTCAGACTTTGCAAAGACACCTCCCAAACCACATCCTATCATCTTTCCAATACTCCTTGCAACGCAGTACATAACTACAATGCTCAATATGGTCAAAAGGTGCGAGAAATCAATTTCCATCCCAATAATAGCAAAGAATAGGATGAAAATGGGCGTCATAATGCCCTCTAATAACTTATCTGAAAGAATGGCAATGCTCCTATTTAAATTGATTATAGTCGTTCCTAAAACCATACAACTTAAAATAGCAGACACTCCTATAAATTTGGCAAGCCCCCATGTTAACATTATAGTTGCTACTGTTATAACGAATGTATGATCCTGCGTAAGATAAACCTTTTTAGCAGAATATGAGAGAATAAATCCGATTATCCCACCCACTGCCACTGCTCCAAAGATTTCCCACAATGGATGGATAAAGGATGAAGCAATGCTGGTATGCCCCCCAAGTATCGCTTTTGCCCACATAATACCAACGGCATAAATGATTATTGCCGCAGCATCATCCAGCCCTACAATCGCAATACTCACATCCGTAAGCGTTCCTCTTGCCCTTAAGTCCCTCAAGACTGCAACTGTTCCAGCCGGCGCGGTTGCAGGCGCAAGAGAAGCAAGCACTATTGAGAGCACAAGGTTTTTTGTTAGTAGATATATAAAGAGCCAAACAACAAGGGATGTTATGATAACCTCTGTGATGAGTATTATAATTACCTTTTTACCCATTCTTTTAAGGAAAGACATAGAAAATGATAATCCCACTTTATATCCAACAAAAGAAAGCGTTATGCCTGTTGTAAATGCATTAAATTGATTTGGTAAATGGAATTTTAAAATAGGACCAATTATTATACCTGCAATCAAATATGCCAAAACCTGTGTTAAACCAACCCTGCGGAGCATTTTACCTAAGATAAGCCCGAAAAGGAGTATAAGGGCAATGACAATGTATATATTATGTTCCATAAATGTCCTGGTTTTTTGTGGTTATTGCTATATTATGAAGTATGTTGATAAATGGTTCAAGCATTGGCTCAATTCAGTTAAGACGCATATACTTTTACACCCTTATATAAACGGTATTTCAGGTATATACTCTCTCACATCGTATTTTGCATCAAAAACGCCTACGGATGCTGTTGTAAGTTCGCCCAATTTTTGATTATTGAGTTTACCTAAGGCATATCCTTTATGTCCGAAATAAAAAAGTCTTAACGTCCCATCTTCCTGTATAGCCCAGTTAAAAAAATATATAGGGTCAGCATTCAGGTATATGCCTCTTTTCCATTTTCTTACACCTTTTAGTCTAACCTCTTTTAAAAAATACTCTGTGGATTTATTATACCATTTTTTTCCATACGCTTCTATCAAAATAGCGGTTTTTTGTACATTTACACGCTTTCTTATTTTACTTTCAAAAAAATCTAAGATAAAGTCTCTAAAGGCATCCTTTGCACCGTGTGCATACGCCCAAAAAAGGGCTGCAAAGTCTCTTATATCTATCTTAAAAAAACAGTATAATGGATTAAATCTTGGCCTTAAAACCTTATTGTCTTTTAGAATATAAACAGGATACTCTACTCCTATTTTCTTAAATTTTTTGCGGAACACAATAAAGGGCGGAGTATTTTCATACTCCGCCCTCCCACTTTCCAAGACTCTTTTAAACTCCTTTTCTAAAAGGTCACTCATCAAGCATGTGCACGAATAGGCCAGAACGGAGTTTAGGCTCAAACCAGGTAGATTTTGGAGGCATTACCTCCCCCATATCTGCAACCTTCATAAGTTCTTCAATAGATGTAGGATACATAGAAAAACTGACCCCACCACTTTCATCAGCCATGTTTTCTAAAATATGTAGTCCTCTTATACCTCCTATAAATTCAATCCTTTTGTCCTTTCTTGGGTCTTTAATACCCAAAATAGGACCAAGAAGATTATCCTGTAAAATTGAAACATCAAGTCTCTTCACAGGGTGATTTTCATCTATAATATCAGGTTTTGCAATGAGTTTATACCATTTTCCATCAACATACATGCCAAATGTATGCCTATCTTGAGGCTTGTAAGGACTACCTTTGTCCCCTATCTCCTCTATATCAAACCGCTCACTCACTTTTTTCATAAAATCTTCCTTAGAAAGGCCACCTAAGTCCTTTACTACCCTATTGTAGTCCATTATATATAACTCGTCATGCCCGAAGGCCACTGCAAGGAAAAAGTTGTATGGTTCTTCTCCTGTATGATTGGGATTTTTTTCTTTCCTTTGTTTCCAAACCCTCACAGAGGCTGCGCTTCTATGGTGTCCATCTGCAATATAAAGATAGTCCACACGAGCAAATATGTCAATAATCTCCCTTATAACCTCTTCCTCATCTATGAGATAAAATGTATGCCTTACGCCATCAACAGTAAAATCATACTCAGGCGATTTTGTATTAACTATGTGCTTTATAATGTCTTTTATATCCTCTCTTGCCCTGTAAGTAAGGAAAACAGGACCATTTTGCGCATTTGTATAGTCTATGTGCTTTGTTCTGTCTATCTCCTTTTCTATACGGGTATTTTCATGCTTTTTTATAATGCCCTTTTCGTATTCTTCGCATGAAAAAACACCCACAATACCATGCTGAACCCTCCCTTGCATCTCCTGGCTATATAAATAGAGCATAGGCTTTTCGTCTTTTTGTAAAATGCCTTCTTTTATAAATCTATCAAGATTTTCTTTTGCCTTTAAATATACACGCTCATCATAGAGATCTATTCCATCAGGAAGGTCTATCTCAGGCCTTGTAATGTGCAAGAAGGACAATGGATTATCTTTTGCAAGTTCTTTTGCCTCCTCTGTTGAGACTACATCGTAAGGTGGTGCTTGCACCTTTAATACAAGGTCTTTTTTGGGTCTTAATGCCTTAAATGGTCTTATGGTTGCCATATTCTCCTCCTTTTATATCCTATATTTTAAAGGATTCCTAAGGTAGCATAAAATTGGATATTTGATTATCCGAGAGTGAAACACTAAAATAAGAAAAAGTGAGAGGGTGTCATGATAAAAATTGATGGTCATAGTTTAACCTTAGATGATATATACAAAGTAGCATACGAAAATGAGAAGGTCATTCTTGACCCTTCTGCCAGAGAATTTGTAGAAAAGACAAGGAAGGTTGTAGAAGAGAAACAAAGTGGTGATGTCCCTATTTATGGAATAAACACAGGGGTTGGCAAACTTTCAGAGGTCAAGATTGAGGCAGAAGAGGTTGAATCCCTTCAGATGAACATCATTAAAAGTCATGCGGTTGGTGTAGGAGATCCTCTTGAGCCTCCTTTTGTAAGGGCTGCTATGCTTTTGCGAGCCAATACTCTTGCAACAGGATACTCCGGTGTAAGGGTAAAAGTTATTGAGAAAATCCTTGAATTTCTCAATAAAAATGTCATACCCTATGTTCCTCAAAAAGGTTCTGTCGGGGCAAGTGGAGATCTCGCTCCACTTTCGCATATAGCACTCTCACTTGTAGGGGAAGGATATTGCATTGAAGGCGGTAAAAAACGCCCAACTGGTGAGGTGCTTGATGAGAAGGGCATTTTACCAATTAAACTCAAAGCAAAGGAAGGCCTTTCTTTAATCAACGGAACCCAGGCCTCAAGTGCTATAATTGCTATTTTGTTGAAAAAATCAATTAACCTTTTATATGCATCTTGCTTAGTAGCGTCCTTAGTTTTTCTTGCGCAGTACGGCGTGTTTGAAGAACTTGATGATAGAATACAAAAGGCAAGACCCCATAAGGGTCAAAAAAAAGTAGCGCAGTGCATACGCCAACTTATAAAAGGCTCTCCATTGGAAAAAGAGCGGAGAAAGGTACAGGATGCCTATTCTATAAGGTGCGTCCCACAAGTCCATGGTGCAGCATTGGACATGCTTGAGTTTGCAAAAGAGATAACGGAGATTGAAATAAATTCAGCCACAGACAATCCCCTTGTTTTTGATGATGGGGATATAATCTCAAACGGCAATTTTCATGGTCAGTATCCTGCCTATGCAGGTGATGTTGCTGCAATCGCTCTTACAACACTCTCTTCTATTTCAGATAGGAGAAGTTTTAGATTGCTTACACCTGAACTTTCCTTTGGTCTTCCTCCATTTCTCACAAAGCATTCAGGTATAAATTCTGGCTTTATGATGCTTCAGGTGACACAGGCCTCCTTAGTGGCACAAAACAGGATACTTGCATCTCCAGCATCGGTTCATTCCATCCCAACCTCTGGCGATCAGGAAGACAGCGTATCACAGTCCATGAATAGTGCCCTTAAATTAAGAGAGGTTTATGAGAATACGCTATATGTGCTTGCCATTGAACTTTTTATAGCATTACAGGCGGTAAGGTTAAGGGGAGCATCTATCCTCTCACCAAAACTCAAGGACATACTTGATACTCATCTTGCCTCCATTGAATTTGTTGAAAAGGATAGGGTTTTGCAGGATGATATTGAAAAAGCGAAGTCTTTCATAGAAAACACGGATTTTTTAAACATCTGAGGAGGATATATGGGACTTTTAATATTCCTCATAGTACTTGCGCTTCTTATATACATCTTTCAAAAAAGCGTTCAAAAGTATGTAGTGGTTGAAAAGGGGGGAGAGGTAAGGACAGTGAGAAAACTTAATTTGCCCTTGTATAAACTCGCTGTAATAACATTGGTACTGCTTATACTCGGTTTAATAGCAGTGAGTATAAGATATGTGCCAGTAGGCCATGCCATGGTAAAGTTCAATATAGTAACAAAGAAATTCTCTGTTTCAAAAGAAGGGATAACATTGGTATTGCCCATTGTTTATAATACCTATATCTACGACTTGAGAAGACAGGAATATACAATGACATCAAAAAAAGGAGAGGGGAAAAAGCCAAATATTGATGATAGTTTGTGGGCTCCTACAAGCGAAGGCTTACAGGTTGGTATAGATATTACAACCTGGTACAGAGTAAATCCAGACAAACTGGTCTATATCCATAGAAAAATAGGACCGGATTATGCGGAAAAGATAGTAAGACCTACTATTAGGTCAGTTGTAAGGCTTGTAATCTCTGAGTATAAGGTAATGGATGTTTATTCTGCAAAGAGAAGGGTTATACAAAATGAGATAGAAGACCGTATAAAAAAGATACTTGAGCCAGATGGCTTTATCATTGATGGTGTTGTTTTAAGGGATGTGCACTTTACACCTGGATTTGCTAAGGCTATTGAGGAAAAACAGATAGCACAGCAGGAAGCAGAGCGTATGAACTATGTTCTTTTAAAGGAGCAAAAGGAGGCAGAAAGGAAGAAGATAGAAGCCCAAGGTGAGGCAAAGAAGATAGAAATCGTGTCAAAGGCTCTAAATCAAAACCCCAAGTATCTGAAATACCTCTATATAAGCAAACTATCGGATAAGGTGAAGGTTATTGTTGCTGACCAGCCTACGATACTTGATCTCAAAGATATTCTGTCAAAATGAAAGATAAGATAAAGGCATATCTTAAACTCTCCCGCGTTGGAAATGCTCTTATTGCAATGCTCGTTGTCTTTGTTGGTGTCAAGGCATCCGTAGGATTCATACCCTTTCTCAAAACCCTATGCCTATCACTTTCCATGTTTTTCCTCAATGTATTCTCTAATATCCAAAACGATATTGTTGATGTGGAAATAGATAAGATAAACAGGAAAGAAAGGCCTATTGTCAAAGGGAGCGTTAGCGAGGATGAGGCCGCATATCTCGCCATTTTTAGTTTAATAGTCTCATTGGTTTTTGCTATATTCTGTGGCCTTGGGATCTTTCTTATGGCACTTTTAATGGCTATACTTGTATATCTTTACAACACATATTTAAAAAAGGTCCTTCTTTTGAGTAATATCACTGTTGCCCTAATTACTGCCCTGGTTTTTATAATAGCCGGTATGTTAGTCAAGGCAACAAAATATGCCTTTATGTTGGGGCTTATAGCATTCTACTATAATTTCATGCGGGAAATAATAAAGGATTGGGCTGATATAGAAGGGGATAAGAGCGCAGGTATCCAAACAGTTCCAATGGTCCTGGGTGATAAATTAACTGGTATCCTCATTGTAATTTTATCCTTTTTCTTTATCCCTTTTCTACTTATACCGTATGTTGCAGGGCTCTTTAAAACCCCTTATCTTTATATAGGCATAGGATTTTGTGCTGTCCCATTGTTCGCTTCCTTTTTCTTGTTGAAAAAGGACAAAGAGGGTCTTTACATGTATTCAAAGGTATCAAAATACTTAATGCTTTCTTTACTTTTAGCCATATACCTGGGGGTGTAATATGGTTATAGGGATCGTTTCAGATACACATGATAATAAAGAAAAGGTGGAAAAGATATTTAAATACTTTGAACATGCTGGTGTAGAGTTAGTAATACACCTCGGAGACCTCATCTCTCCCTTTGTCCTTGATTGGATCGCTAAAAACTACACCAAAAAACTCATATTAGTGAGGGGGAACAATGATGGAGAACTCTTATTCACACTCAAAAAGGTAGAGAACTATGGGTATGAATATCATACAGACCCTGATATTATAACTATTGAAGGCAAAAAAATTGCCATTATGCATAAGCCACTTTATTTGAATGAACTCTCCCAATCTACCGGTGTAGATTTCATTCTCTATGGCCATACCCATAAAAAAGAAGTTAGGGAAAATAATGGGGTCTTGATAATAAATCCAGGTGAGGCGTGTGGATACCTGACAGGCGAGGCAAGTTTTGCACTATTAGATACCAAAACAAGGAAGGTGAAAATTGAACGGGCTTGACTTCTTGGTAATTATCATAATCCTTGCCTTTATTGCTCGTGGGCTTAGCCGCGGGCTCATAAAGGAGGTATTCACAACCATTGGGCTTTTCGTGGGACTTTATATTGCTGTTTTAGAAACAGGAAAACTCACATACTACCTTACCCCTTACATTCCATCAAAATTCTTTGCCTATTTACTGACATTCTTCGTACTATTTTTTGTAGTTTATCTAATTATTATGGTAGTCGGAGATGCTATTGCAAAACTCGTAAGGCTTTTGATGTTGGGATTTTTTGACAAAGCACTTGGTGGGGTATTGGGATTTGTTGAAGGGTTCTTTATTGCAGGTGCTTTAATGTTCATTGTGTATAGGTATTTTCCAGGTGGTGCTGGCGCCGTGGAGAGTGGTAAAATAGCAGCGCCTGTGTATCACAGGTTCTGGTCATTGTTCGGTAAAACCTGGAACATGCAGGAAGAGAAACTAAGAAAACATATTGAAGGTTTAGAAAAGCCTCACATCAAAAAAGGAAACAAAAATGGAGATATCTGACGAAAAACTCGTTGAAATAGCAAAAAAAAGTCTGAAAAACGCCTATGCGCCATATTCTAATTTCAAAGTAGCAGCAGCCCTTCTTTCAAAAAGTGGCAAGGTTTTTACTGGCGTTAATGTTGAAAACAGTTCCTATGGCCTTACTATGTGTGCCGAGAGGGTAGCTGTGTTTAAAGCCGTTTCAGAAGGAGAGAGAGAATTCGTTAAAATAGCCATAGTATCCGGAAAAGGAAAAAAGACCTTTCCTTGCGGTGCATGCAGACAGGTATTATACGAGTTTGCAGAAAATTTAGAGATAATACTTGAAGAAGAAGGAAAAATTTACAAAACCTCCTTGAAAAAACTACTTCCTGAGGGTTTTAAACTCAAAAAATAGTCCCTGTCTTTACTTTCAAGAACGCATAAAATACCGTATAATGTTAAGTATTATGAGACCATACACAAGAAATATAAGACTTGCGAACCTCATTCAAGAGATAGTCTCGGAGATCCTTGAATTTGAGATAAAGGATGAAAGGCTAAGACGTGTGAATATTGTAAGAGTAGACCTCTCACAGGACCTTAAAAAGGCAGAGATTTTTTTTGACGCAGGCCCCCGGATTGGCGAAGCGGAAGAGGCTTTTAAAAAAGCAAAGGGCTTTATAAGAAGAAGACTCGCAAAAGAACTTGAAACAAGGCTTGTACCTGAACTTTCTTTTCATCCTGTAGAGTTATGGAAGGATTTTACAATATAGACAAGCCATCGGGCATTACCTCCTACGATGTAATCAGGCATCTCAAGAAATACATAAGGTCAAGAAAGATAGGGCATTCTGGCAATCTTGACCCTGGGGCAACCGGGGTGCTTGTAATTGGCGTAGGCCGTGCCACAAGGCTATTGGAATATATAACAGACCTTGAAAAGGAATATGTAGGCACCATTAAACTTGGCATCTTAACAGACACCCTTGATCAAGATGGGGAAATACTCTTAAAAAAAGATGTCCCACATTTAACAGAGGATGCAATAAAAAGGGTATTTGAGACCTTCAAAGGTGAGATTGAGCAGAGACCACCTGCATACTCTGCTATAAAGATAAAAGGAAAGAGGCTTTACGAACTTGCAAGAGAAGGGGTTATGGTGTCTTACAAAAAGAGAACGGTAAAGATACATGACCTTGAACTTTTAAGTTTTTCAAATGATACCATAGAGTTTAGAAGTATTGTCTCAAGGGGTACTTATCTTCGTTCCCTTGCGAGGGATATAGCGGAGAAACTGGGCACAGTGGGTATAATACAAAAACTTCGCAGAGTGAGAATAGGGCCATTTAGGGCTGAAAACGCTGTAAAACTTAATGATATAAACAGTGATAATTACCTTGAGTATCTCATTCCAATAAAAGAAGGCCTTGATTTTTTCCCATCGGTTTCACTTTCGGAAAGGGCATCTGAGCATTTTAGACAGGGCAATATTGTATCAAAGGCAGGGATTATAAGAAAAGACCCTACGGCATCTGCATTCTCCTATGTTAGGGTGTTGGATAATTTAGGCAATTTTATTGGAGTTGGCTTTTTAAAATGGGAAGGCATTGTTCCCAGGAAAGTTCTACCCTGAAAACCGCCATAACCATAGGCAATTTTGATGGTGTCCATAGAGGGCATGTATTTTTACTTGAGCATTTAAAAAAAATTGCCCAGGCATTAAACCTTGAGCCCGTTGTGCTGAGTTTCTATGGACACCCAAAGGTATTTAAAGAGGAGCCGCCCATTCAATATCTTCTTACCACACCAGATGAGAGAAAAGAACTCATACAGAGCATCGGCATAAGCCGAGTAGAGTTTATAAAACTCAATAAAAAGACGATGGAGATGTCTCCCTGCGAGTTTATAAAAGAGGTACTTATAAAAAGATACAATATTAAAATGCTATTTATGGGTTTTAATCACCACTTTGGTAAAAATAGGAAGGGTACACCATCCTATGTATCCTCTCTTGTATCAAAATATAACTTCTCTTTGATGGTTATGCCTCCATATATTATAGATGGCCAGGTTGTAAGTTCTACAATGATCAGGGAACTTCTAAGAGAAGGGAAAGTAGAGGAAGCGAAAAAACTACTCGGAAGAGATTATAAAATATGTGGTAAGATAGAAGGAGGTAAAAAAATAGCAGGTTCTGTTCTTGGTATTAAAACAGCCAATGTAATGGTTTCACCCCTTAAACTTATCCCAAAACCAGGGACTTATGCGGTTTGGGTTGATTTAGATGACAATATTTACAGGGGAGCGCTTTATATTGGAAATAATCCCACATTAAAAAAAGAGTTTAGCGTTGAGGTGCATATAATAGATTTTAACAAAGATATTTATGGAAAGACTGTGTGCGTGCGATTTGTTAAGAGGTTAAGGGATGATATGGCATTTAAATCTATAGAGGCCTTAAAAAAAGCCATACTAAAAGATATTGAGGATGCACGGAATACCGTTATATAATCCCATTTTGATAAGACATATACGCACCTATAAGGGGTGCATTCTTTACTATCACGCCCCTTTTTAATAGAGTGTGTAGCGTGGTGGCATCACCACCCGTTATGAGGATCTCTCCTCTTTCTTTCAACATAGCGTTTATACCAAGACCTGTAATAACAAATATGCCATTATAAAGGCTTTCTTCAGGAGATTTTGGAAATTTCTCTTTTGGCTTTTTCACATTAAGTCCTCTAAGATTAAAGGCATTTTGTAAGGTTTTTATCTGGGTATTGAAACCTGGTATTGTCGCCATTGGATAAAGATTATTACCATCAAAATAATCTACTGTAATAAATGTCCCAGCATCTAAAAGATATGAAGGGTAGATACCCTCATAAAAGGCAAATGCGGCAAAGGCTACTCTATCATCCCCTGCCCTCCTGGGTTCTCTATAATGTATTTTAAAGGGAAAGTTCTCATTGTATTTAAAAAACACTACCTTTTTACATGTTTTAATAACCTCTTTCTCTCTATCTGGATTTACAGAAACGATAATGCATGTATCATTATTATCAGATATATCCAGGAAGGTGGTTCTTGTATTGCCTACGGAATAGACCCTGCTCATCAGTAAATGGCCTTCAATGTATCAAGATATGGAAAAATCTTTTTATAATCTGCGCCAATAATCACAGATACATCAAAGATGTGGTCTGGGTCTATCTCCAAGGTTTTTTCCTTTATACCATACCATGATGCCACATGTGCGGCACATTTCATTGTTGAATCTCTACGCTCTACCACCACTGTTTTTGGTAATTTTGTTCTGGATGTGCCATAAACAAGCACATCAAAACTATCCCTTCTCATAACATATGTTAGTCTTCTTGCAAGGTCAGGTATATTGGTTCCATTTAATACTTCAACACGAATATTTTTATTGATGGTATACTTCTTCCTCTCCCTTATCCTTCTTTTATGTGCCATAATAGCCGATATGCCAAATATCAAAAACCCTAAGAAGGATAAAAAAACAAAGCCAATAAGTACCTTTTTATGCATGACATAAAATTTTAAAACTAAGGATACGTCCCTGGAAGTTATGACTTAGCCGATAGCATAAGTATTTGCCAATTTTTCTCTGAGAAGCGTTTTAAAATGCTCCTTGCATTTTTCTCCCTCTCTGAGTCCGCATAAGCAAAGGGCTCATCAAGCATCAAAAAGGCCGTGCGTTTTCCAAAAAATAGGGAAATGAGTGCAAGTCTTATAGCAAGAAGCAATTGGGTCTTTGTGCCATCTGAAAGTTCATCAAATGTATATTCATTTCCATCTTTATCCTTTACATACCATCTTTTTTCAAAAGCATCGCTTTTGTTTCTTTCAACAAAAAATGTATCAGATTTAAAATGTACAACCTTATATCTTCCACCTGTTATATCAGAGAAAAACTCTCCTGTCTTATGTTGCATCTTCTTAAGATATTCCCTTTCAATATCTCCCCTAAGATTGTTCAACACATCCTTTGTAATCCAGAGTACCTTTTTCATTCTCTCCAATCTCTCAAGTTTTCTCTCATGTTCAAGTAATTCGTTTCTTTTTCGCTCAAGTTTCTCTTTATCCGGGGCATGCTTAAGTATCTCTTCCAATCTGGCTAATTTTCCCGTTATCTCAGTGAGTTTATCCCTCAATGCCTTAAGGTCTTCTTCTATCTTTTGCATCTCTTCTTCTATATCCTTTGATGTCATATTATTATACTCTTTAACCACTCCGTATGGGATATTGTCCAATGCTTTCTCATCAACCTTGATACCTCTTATCTCATCTTCAAGTTTTTCAATATGCTCTTTAAGGGTTTTAATCTTCGCCCTAAGCTCACCTTCATTCTTCAACAAACCACCAAGTTTTTCCCTAAGATCATTTATTTCATTCCTTATGGATGCCAACTCTTCTTTGAGCTTATTACCATCCTCCAATGCGTCTTCAAGTTCTTTTATTTTTGATTTAACCTCTTCAAGCCCACTTCTAAGTTTCTCCTCATCCAAAGATGCGATTTCTTTCTCAATTTCTTCTATCCTTTTTTGAATGATCCCAAATTCGCCATCCTTTTTTGCAATGTCTTCACTTGTTTTTTTAAGTTTTTCCGTGTATTCTGGTAAAAGGCCTTTTACTTCATCATAGAATAAAATGTTGTCATAACCAATACTTATCAATTTCTCTTTTATTTGCCCTTTTATTTCTTGTATCTCTTTTTTAAGTTCTTCTGCATCAGGGTAGTTTTCAAGTTCATCCTCTATCTTTTTTATCCCTTCTTGCTTCACCTTTATAAGACCCTCAATCTCAGCGAGTTTTAACTTAATCTCACTTGCAATTTTTCCAAGGTCTTCTATTTGCTTTTCAATTTCTTTACGCTCTTTTTCCTTCTTTTGGACCTCTTCTATCTTTTTTTCTATGTCATCTTTTTGCTTTTTGAGTTCTCCTAATCGTTCTTTATTCTCTTCTTCATTCAATGCCTCAATCTTAATCTCAATCTCTTTTATGTTCTTTATAGCCGAAAGGGCATTTTTAAGGTTTTCTATCTTCTTAAAATGCGTTATAAATTTCTCAAGTTCTTCTTTAACCTCTTTTAATGAGGATGAGGCATACACCCGAAGTTTCAAATCTTCCTTTTCTACTGTTGCCTCATTTTCAAAATCATAGGTATCTTTCTCGTTTTTCCATTCTCCATCAATGATTACGCTGCCTTTCAAAACCTCTATTGTACCAGTTGACTTTTGATCAAGCATAGATTGCCATTTTCTATATGCATCTTCAAGTTCATCCTCTCCAAAGCCATTCCATGGATAGGCATTTTTCTTAATCTCTTCTATTTCCTTTTTGCGTTTTTCAATCTCACTCAGAGTTTTTTCTATCCTACCTATTTCATCTTCTATTTGAGCAAGTTTTTCCTTCAGAACATCTGATGTTTCATGAATATCAATGGAGTTTAACCTGTCTTTGAGTTCCTTTAATTGTATATTAATATTAGCAAGGTCTTTTTTTAGTGATGCCTCTCTATTCAAAAGTTCTCCTAATGCCGCTCTTGCCTCTTCTAATGCCTTTTCTTTATCTTTTATCTCTTTAAGAAGACCTTGTTTTTTCTCAATCTCTTCGTATAGAGATAAAACCTGCCCAAAGATGTCAATTTTACCTTCAATCTCCTTCTTTTTATCTTTAAGCTCCTTTATCTCTTTTTCTAAAACTTCCTTACGCTTTTGCTTTTCTCTTAACTCCTTTTTTAATTCCTCTAATCGTTTTATCTTATCTTCTTTCTCTTTTTTCTCATGTTTAAGGTCTTCAATCTCACGCATACGCTTATTATTATCCTCTATCCTCTTTTCCATTTCCTTTTGACTTTTCTCTAACCCTTTTAATGATTTTGTAACTTCATCTTTTTCCTTAATAAGGGCGTTATATGCATCTTCATTTTCTTTCAGATCTCGCTCAAGTTTTTCTTTTTCCTTTTGTAGTTCTTCTTTTTTCTTGAGGTCTTTCAGAATTTTAATATTATCAAGCAGTGTATCTTTTTCTTTAATCTCCCCTTCTAACTGCCTTTTCTCCTCTTTTGCTTTCTCGTACTCTTCTTTGCTCTTTTCATATTCTTCCAACGCATTCTCAAGGTCTTCAATGTCTTTTCTCAAATTATCTATATTTTGTTCTGTGCTCTTAAAAACATCACCAAATCCATTTTTTTTAAGGCCAGGTGTGCGTTCACTTAAAAACTTATCTGATATTATCCTGATAAGGGTATTTAAGTTTTCCATGTTAAAGACATCACCTGTAAACTTCCTCATATCTTTATCCTGTGTATCAATAAAGATGTCCCTTTCTTTTACGAGTAAGAGTTTGGACACAACAAAGGGCAACATTTTATAACCACGATCTTCAAAGAAATCCCTGATAGACTCCTTTGAACTAAGATATGTGCCATCTTCTCCTTCAAAGAGCATCTTTTGGCTCTGTGCATTTAGAGTGAGGGTGTAAGGTTTATTATCTACATCCATATCAAGTATTATAACGGGCTCTTTATCTATGCTTTTTGTGGATTTCTTTTCAATTTTCTTAACATCAAAGTGGAATGCATCGCATATAGCCTCAAATATGGTGCTTTTGCCGTATTCGTTGGGCTCTTTGAGTTCAAAGAAATCATTATCAAAAACAGTTTCAAAATCCTTGTGAACCTTGTAGTTTTTAAGCATTATTTTCTTTAATTTAATCATATCTCATACCTTTTTTGAAGAAAATCTTTCACCTCAGGAAAAGTAGCCTTTTTATGAATAAACCTCATAATCAACGAGACGATTTCCTCTCTATATTCTTCTGGATAATTTAAAAGATTTTTTAAAAGTGTATCGTAAAAAACCTGTGAGGTACCATCACTCTCTATAACAAAATGCTCATCATTTAAGGCAACATTGTCGTTTTCCAAAAGTTCCATTACATCATCTTCAAGTTCATCAAGATACCCTTCTATCTGAACAAAGGTGTTATCATTTAAACGATCTTTAACGCTATCCAAATCCTCCTTAGATAAAAGTTCAACCTTTAAAAACCGTGGAGCATCATCAAAAGGCACATATTCTATATTCAACTTTGGACCGGGCTCAACCTTTACAAATCCACTTTTTAGGTCCTTAGCCTTAGTAAACTCAAATTGAATAAACGCACCAGCATAGGCGGATTTACCAAATACGCGGTGTTTATGGTAATGACCAAGGGCAATATAATCAAAGGGCGTATCTTCCAGTCTTTTGGGGTCTATTTCATCCTCATTTTTGCCAAATGCGCCGTGAACTATTGCGATATGATACAAAGCATCTTCATCTATGTAATCTGGAACCTCAAAAAATCCCCCTTGAAACAATACATCCTTTATCTTAACATAAGGATTGTCAGGTGTTAAAAGATGTATATTATCCCTTGAAAAATAGGCCTTTATATCCACTCTTTTGTAGATAGAATCTTTTGTATATGCATCATGCCCTGTAATCTCATCTTTAATAGATGCCCCACCACCTGGAATAATAATAGTATGAACACCCCTATAGCCCGCAATAAGTTCAAACACAGGCCTTGCAAGGCTCATTGGAACACTGTTTGAATCAAAGAGATCTCCTGCTATAACAACAAAATCCACATTGTTTTTTACAGCATCTTCATACAGCCTCTTAAGGTGCTTATACTGAATATCAAACAGTTTATCCCCAAGACGCTGATTCTTAACCCCTATATGAACATCAGCAATATGATATAAAGTCATATTAAGATTTTACTATAAATAGTTTATTCATGCAAGATTTTATTTCCCCCTTTCCAAACAAATACATATCGCTCATAGTATAAAAAATATGCCTATTTTTTTATTTCTTCTACAGATATTTCATTGTAATCCATTATCTATCAATATGTTGTCAAAATTATTTGACAAAACACACTAAATGCTTTATAATTATATCGTTACAATAAATAAAATTCTTTTACATTTCGCACAAAAAAACGCATACTCGCTGAGTGTGGTAGTGGTTGTGGGGCTTAACGATGTGTCATAATCCTACTTGATGCCATTACAATCTATCAAAAGAGCACACATAAAACTTCAAATGAGAATTAAAAATCCTCACTCACACAATTGAGTTTCAATATAAATCTAAGCAACTTTAAGAGACCTATTTAAAATATTATTACATTTTTTAAAATAAAAAAGGAGGTATAAGATGCGTATATTAGTCAAAAAGGGTAGTTTTGAATTTGAGATAGATGATGAAAGGATAGAGGATTATTTAGTATCAAGACATTATCAGATTGGAGATGTTAATTATATAAGACCATTTTTTGAAAACCTTAATGTGACACCTGAAAGTGTTGGCCATAATTTTATTTTATTATGGACCTTCGTTGGTTTATTTATAGGCTATGGTTATGATTATGTTTTTGTGCCTTTAAGGAAAATCGTTGAGGCTTTTAATAATGATGAGGAACTTATTATTGATTGGGATAAAGCAAAAAAGATTGAGTTTGTCTGGTTAAAAGAATTTTACTATGCTATGAATTTAAAAATAGATGATATTAAATTAAGACTCTATAAAGATGACAAAGAATCAATAAAAGAGAGTGAAGAACGTTGGCATCAGCTGTATTTTAAAATAAAAAAACATAAGTATGATGATGACGAGGAGGAAGATGACGAGGAAAATATGGAAGAAGAGTAATTTATTATATTATCCAAAAGGTGGGTTTGCCCTAATAGTTGGAACAATAACTAATTAATCAGCATAGCATGTATATTTATCTAATTTAATTATCAAAACAGGAGGGCATAAAATGAAGTACTTAAAAAGTAGGATAAGTTTTGATATAGAGAAGGCAGCAAAATTATATACAGAATATCAAATAGGGCTTATATTGCTTCAGTTTAACGGATACAACGATGATACAATCATACCAGATAAAAACGCCAAAAAGGTTTACAATAAACTTGCCAGGAGAGTGAGGAGATTACGCGAAAAAATTACAAACACTTATAGAATTGATCTACTATCTTTTGGTTTGAGGGATTTTGCCATAATCAACAAGGAACTCAATAACATTATTAACCTATATCTTGAAAATGCTGATTCAATTTGTTACAAAACTATCGGAAAAGTGCCAAGATTGGATAGACTACTTGGAACTGGCCCTCATCTTCATTCTATCTCCTTTGGACTTAGATTACGCAAAAATTGCAAAGCTTATACCATATATCATTTTTGTGATGCGTGGGGAATGCTATCCTTCTTTTTGAAACAAAAGAATGAAACGAAATTGTGGGATGTAATGATTAGATATTCTCTGCCACTACAAAGGAAAAATACACCTATTCTTGAAAAGTCTAATCTTAGTAAAGACCTTCTCGTGAAAAAGATTGAAAATATGCTAAAAACTATAATTGGTGGTAAAGAAATCAAAAGTGATGAAGATAAAATGCCTTGAGACTTTAGAAAAAACAGGCCCTGCACGCCTTTGGCGTGCAGATGTATAGGAAACAAAGAGCCACTATCCACACTTCTAATCAGCATGCAGAAGGAGTATATATTTCATTTGCAGCTTGGTTCTTATTGGCTTTCTTATCATGACACCTCCTTGACCTATAAATATATAGAATCACTAAATTAAAGGCCAATGGTGGTCCCTATCTTGTAATTGTTTATATGAGTATTGGAGAGGCAGAAGATTATAGATATTACTGGAAAGAGGAAGGGAGAACAAACCCACCAATGTGGGTAGGTGAAGAACATCCTTTGATTTTTCATATTATTATTGTATATAGTAAATAATATCTTGACTAAACTAACAAGATGCATTATAATTTTAGAAAAGCAAAAAAGGAGGCGGAAATGGCAAATGTAGATATAGAAAAAGTAGTAAAAGAAATTTTCGATGAGGTACGAGAGAGTATCGCTGTATCAATTGTTAGATTAGAAGATGGAATGGACATATCTAGCCACTCTACAATGGAAGACTTTGACCCAGCCGTTGCATCTGCTGCCTATGCAAGTGTCATAAAATCCCATTTCGAGGCTGTTGAATTAATTGGCCCTAAACTGGTCGGTGAAACAGAAGATATTCTCTTTACAATGGAAAATATTTACATTCTTCTCAGGCTGATTGGAGAAAAACATTTCATTATTATCGCTATAACAAAGAAAGGCAATCTTAGTCTTGCAAGGGTACAGATGAAAAAATACGAGCCTTTATTTGTACAGGCACTCAAAGAATTAGGGGAGTTATAAGGCATAATAAAAGTCGTTTTCTTTAATATAATGATTATATAGTGTCACCTACCCACATTAGTGGGTAGGTGAATAGAAAATAGTATCCCTATTTCCTCAAAAATAAATCTATTCGAAATTGATGTTGGTGATTCTCCCTTGAGTAAGGAGGATAGTAAGATAAATTCCATCTTCTGTAGAAGTGGTGGATGTTTCAACCGAATATCCTCTTTAATTTTCTCAACATAACACTCATTCTCACCTTAATGTATTTTAAGGAATGGTTACCCTTTTGGTCAATATTTATTTTGAGGAAACAATGGCTCATCGTGTAGATTATTCTTGAGGAACGCCTGTTATTTTCCTCAAATCTCGACTCTCTCATTTCTATTCGGCATAATACCCATTATTCTCCCTTACCCAAAAACATACCTATTGTTGATACAAGCATATAATTATATAATGTTGTTATGATGCATTGGATAATAATTATGCTATTTACTATTACAAACAACTCACATATAATCCAAAGGGATACCAATTTCAAATCCATTCACCAATTGCAGTATGAGCAACACCAAAAAGACACAATTATAGATACTGCTTTAAATAATCAAGAACCTTCACATGAAAACAAAAAACCGCCTAATAATAAACCACCAAACGTCAATAAAACCCTTTTCTATTTTATAATAGCACTAATTGTATTCATAATCGTTATTTTTACTTTTATTTTCTTACGGAATGTTTATATGAGAAAAAAACGAACAGGAGGCTAAATTATGTATAAACTCCTAATACTTTTCTTTATAAGCCTCTCTTCAATTCACAAGATTGAATATTTTAAGCACATCAAGGAAGCAAAATGGACACCCATATCCACAAAAAAACAGCATTACACGCCTCTAAAATATACCTCCAAGGGCATGCTGAAAAACTATTATGGCTATCTCCCTTATTGGGTAGATACAACCTATTATCAATATTTTAAGATGAACCTGCTTACACACATTGCATATTTCTCTGTTGGCATTGACCCTTCTACTGGTAATCTTGGGGACTTTCCAAATGTTGCAAACTTCAACAAGATCCGAGATTACGCCCATGAGCGGGGTGTAAGGGTACATATGACATTTACAATCTTTGGAAGTTCCAATGTATCAAGTTTTTTAAACAGCAATTCGGCAAGAACAAATGCAATAAACAACATCAAGAACTTAGTAAGCAATTATGGTTGTGATGGCGTAAATATTGACTTTGAGTTTGTTACAAGTTCTGTTCGTGATAGTTTCAATGAGTTTATCCATGACCTTTCAGACACATTATGGAATGACTCTGATGGAAGAAAAGAACTCTATATAGCAATGCCAGCAGTTCCTGAGTGGTATCCTGGCTATGATTATGCATATCTTGCTAACCATTCAGATGGGCTTTTTATAATGGCGTATGATTTTCACTATAGTGGATCATCTGATGCTGGCCCTGTATCACCTGCTGTACCCTCTTCATTTTGGGGAGAATATAGCGTGGCAAAATCCATAGGTAGTTATAAACAACAAGGCGTTCCTGGGTCAAAGATTATACTCGGTTTGCCTTATTATGGCTATGATTGGCCTACATCATCCGGGGATATGGGAAGTTCAACAACAGGCAGTGGCAGCGCTGTCATATACTACTATGCCCATCAACATGCAAATACTTATGGAAGGCTATGGGATAACTATTCACTGACACCCTGGTACAAATATGATAATAATGGTTGGCATCAATGCTGGTATGATGATTCTGAATCCATTGCAATCAAACTAAGCATGGTAAATGATTCCAATCTTCAAGGTGCAGGATGCTGGGCACTGGGTTATGACAGAAGTTATAACTATCTATGGAATGCCATAAAAGGTGCATTTTGGATAGAGCCACCCACAAGGCATTGGACAGTGGAGGTAAACACAGACAGATTGAATGTGAGAGAAGGGCCGGGAACGAACTACAAGGTTATAGGTGTAGCGAGTATGGGAGAGAAGTTTGTCGCATTTGACTATTATTCTAATCAAGGTTTTATTTGGTATAAGATATATTTTCCATCAGCAAGTGGCCCATATTATGCATGGGTGGCAGGTGGGGATGGCATAAACACGCAGTATTTAAAAGGCACAACCCAAAACAAGATATTAAGGGTTACAGCAAGTCTATTAAATGTGAGAGAAGGACCAGGCACATCCTACAACATAATAACTGCTGTTGCCAATGGAGAGGTATTTGTTGAAGATTCTATAACTGATAATTGGGCAAGGATTTATTTGCCACTAAATAACGATCCTAAGGGTTGGCTTTCTCTCTCCTATGTAGATTCCATTGTAAATCCTGAGGATTATAATACATATAACTGTGAGGTAGAAGAGGTGTTATATCCTGACAGTGCACAAGTTTTTGACACATTTAGCATCAGATTAAAGATACAAAACACAGGATATGCTCCATTTGATACCTTAGTATATTTAAGAGGTGAAGGGAAAAGTCCATTTTACAATCCTTCAACATGGGAGGATACGACCCGTGCTAAACTTACAGGTTTTTGGGGCTTGCCCGGGCAAGTATTTTATACTTATGGAGTATTCAGTGTTCCAGAGGTACCTCAAGATACGACCATCATAGATACCTTTCAATTTGAGAGAAAAGGTGTATTGTTTGGCTCTCCTATCATAATCAGCGTTACAGTGCACCCTGTAGGTGTGAAAGAGAATACAAAGAAAGGTAAAGAGAATACTTTAACAAAAGGTTCTATACTCTTTAATAACCATATTGATATGGATTTAAGTTTCCTTAAGGGCAATGCAGAGGTTATTGTTTACAATGCTATGGGGCAAAAGGTAATGGAGAAAAAACTCTATAAAACGAAAAAAATAAACATAGGTAAGGGACTTTCACGAGGTGTTTACTTCTTAGTTATCAAGTCAAAAAATACATATATTAAAAGGAAAATTATAAAGATAGAGTAATAATAAAAGGAGGTGTTATGAAGCATATAAAAATAGTAATCGTACTAACAATAATGGCAAGTGGGGTATATGCACAGGCAGATACCCTATGGACGAGAACCTATGGAGGAAGTGATTTTGATAAAGGCTATTCTGTACAGCAGACCACAGATGGAGGATTTATCATTGCAGGATTTACATATTCTTATGGTGCAGGCGGTTATGATGTATATCTTATAAAGACAGATGAAAATGGTGACACCCTATGGACAAGG
>CAJXJZ010000028.1 GCA_913055745.1 uncultured bacterium
ACTCTTATCCAAACGTATACAGATAAGCCCTATCAAACCATCAGTCCGTCGCCCTTAGTTTGTGGGATTCCAGATGTATTTTCCAGTCTTATCAATGTATCCGTATTTATCACCAACCTGAACCATAGCTATTCCTCCAGAAAATTCACGGGCCAAGTCAAATTGAGGCTCTACAACATATTTACCAGTTTTGTCAATATAGCCCCACCATTTACCGTGCTTTACTGCTGCCAACCCTTCAGAAAAGTCAGACGCATCATCAAATTGAGGATTAATAACATATCTTCCAGTTTTATCAATATATCCCCACTTGTAGCCAATCTTTACATTTGCGAGACCCTCAGAAAAGTCCCAGGCATCATCAAATTGAGGATTAATGACTATCTTTCCTTTTTTATTTATATATCCCCACTTGCCACCAATCTCTACCGCTGCGAGACCCTCAGAAAAGCCAGAGACATTATCAAATTGAGGATTGATGACTATCTTTCCTTTTTTATCAATATATCCCCACTTGCCACCAATCATTACCACTGCGAGACCCTCAGAAAAAGCAAAGGCCTTATTAAATTGAGGCTTGATAACTATCTTTCCAGTTTTATCAATATATCCCCACTTGCCCCCATAAGCCCACGTGTAGCCAATCATTACCGCTGCCAGACCCTCAGAAAAACCAAAGGCATCATCAAATTGAGGCTTGATAACTATCTTTCCAGTTTTGTCAATATATCCAGACTTGCCACCCGAGTATATTGGGTAAAGTTTTTTCTGCTTACAGCCCATATTAGGTACCATAGAAACAACTATGAGCATTACAAATAATATCCTCCCTTTACTCACCTTACACCTCCTTTTTGTTTTTATAATATCAAAATACACTCCATTATAGACCTTTTTAATATATGTCCTTAAAAATCCAAATTGCACATTTTTAGTTTATAGGATTCCAGATGTATTTTCCCGTCTTATCGATATAACCATACATATATCCATATGTGCTTCTAATTGCTACTCTTGCCAGACCATCAGAAAAGGGTAAAGCAAAATCAAATTGAGGCTTGATAACATAGTTTCCTGTTTTATCAATATATCCCCACTTATCTCCGACTTTCACTGCTGCCAGACCTTCATGAAAGTCCCATGCCCAATCGAATTGAGGATTGATGACTATATTAGCATTCTTATTAATATAACCTATCTTATTTCCTATCTTTGCCAGAGCGAGACCTTCATGGAAAGATGAAACAAAATCAAATTGGGGATTGATAACATATTGTCCAGTTTTATCAATGAATCCCCACTTTCTACCAATCTTTACTGGTGCTAAACTTTCCGAGAAGGAAAGAGCAAGGTCAAATTGAGGATTAATGACTATTTTCCCGCTTTTATTAATGTAACCCCACTTGTCCCCAATCTTCACTGCTGCTAAGCCTTCAGAAAAGGTGAGAATAAAGTCGAATTGAGAATTAAAAGCTGCTTTGCCAGACTTGTTAATATAAAAATGTTTTCCGCTAGCAAAATCACCAATTGTTACCGCTGCCAGTCCATCATAAAAGGGTGAAGCCACGTCGAATTTAGGCTTGATAACTATCTTTCCGCTTTCATTAATATAGCCAAACTTTCTACCAATCATTACAGCTGCCAGACCTTCAGAAAAGTCCTCGGCAAAATTAAATTGAGGTTTTATAACTATTCTCCCTTTTTTGTCAATATAACCCCATTTGCCGCTAATTTGGACTGGGTAAAGTTTTACCTCTTTAGTTTTATACTTTGCCATCTTAGCGGTTGTTTTCTGCCTGCCGCCCATATTAGGTACCATAGAAACAAATATGAGTATTACAATTAATATCTTCCCTTTACTCACCTTACACCTCCCTTTTATTTTTATAATATCAAAATACACTCCATTATAAACCTTTTTAATATATGTCCTTAAAAATCCAAACTGCAAATTTTTAGTTTATAGGATTCCAGATGTATTTTCCAGTCTTATCAATGTATCCGTACTTATCATCAACCTCAACCATAGCTATTCCTCCAGAAAAGTCACGAGCCCAGTCAAATTGAGGCTCTACAACATATTTACCAGTTTTGTCAATATAACCCCACCATTTGCCGTGCCTTACTGCTGCCAGCCCTTCAGAAAAGTCAGACGCATCATCAAATTGAGGATTGATAACATATATTCCGGTTTTATCAATATATCCAAACCTTTTACCGATTTCCACCTTTGCCTGCCCCTCAGAAAAGTCAAAAGCAAAATCAAATTGAGGATTGATAACTATCTTGCCAGTTGTGTCAATATATCCAACCTTGTTGTTAATCTCTATCCTTGCTAACCCTTCGCAAAATTGCCAGGCATTCTCAAATTGGGGAGGAATAACTATTTTTCCGGTTTTATCAATGTATCCCCACTTGCTCTTAAGTAATACTGAATAAAGTTTTCTCTGTCCTCTTTCGTCCTGATACATTTCGGATGGAGTTTCTCTCTTACACATCTTTTACCTCCTTTTATTATATTTTTTTTCAAATATCCTGATTGGCGATTTGATTTTTACGCCAAAACTTTGGTTCCTCTACAGTCTCTCTTAAAACAATTGCACCAAAGTAGCATTTATTCATTTTTTATTTAGTTGATTCATAATAAATATACAGCAAAGATGCATAAAAGTCAAACAGTTGTCTTTTCTATAAAATAAACCTAATTTTAAAACCCATTAATTTTCTATATGATGTCAAAATTTGATGGGGCCAGTGATGGGGCCAGTCGGTATTTAACACAAAAGCCATTTTATTTATAGGTTATTATGTTGATATACGCATACTTTTAATGATACATATTGACAATACATCAATGCTATGATATAATATTACGCATTACATAAAAGTATTACAGGAGGCATAAAATGAAAAAGTTAGTGATACTGCTCGCTATATCATGGAGTATGATATATGCACATGATCTATGGATAGTGCCAGAGAACAATGCCTATGTGCTCCACTATGGGCATATAACTTCTTCCCACAAAGGAAAAAAGCAGATAGAATACAAAGCAAATGACATTAAAAATGTTTTGGCTTTTGATAAAGATGGAAAAGAGGTGAACTTGTCTTATAAAAAGGCATATCCACTAAGGATAGATAGTGGTCCATCTGCTGTTTTTGTAGTGTTCTCAACAGGCTATTGGACAAAGACAATAGAAGGTGAGAAAAACCTTCCAAAGGATAGTGTTGAAATGCCTATTAAATCGTGGCTCTCTTATGAGTATGTGAAGTATATGAATGCCTGGGACAATAAGTTAAAAAGGCCGTTGACAGAATACCTTGAAATTACACCACTTTTTGACATAAATAAGGTAAAAAGGGGGGACAAGGTATCTTTTCTCATAACATACCACAAAAAGCCATTGTCTAATGTGGTAGTTGCTTATAATGGTAAGGTAAGAGGCACAACAGACAAAGATGGGAAAATAAACATAAGGATTATGGAAAATGGATTGCAACTTATTCAGGCGACTTATAAGGAAAAAGGCGATGGGAAAAAGACAGATGAGATTATCCATACATCAACCCTTGATTGGGAGTTAAGATAGATGCATCTTCTCTTTTTCATTCTTATTTCTCATGAACTTCTCCACAAGGTGGAAATTACAAAAAACGCAGTTGTAATTGACTTTTATTTTGCGGATGGGTCTGTATTCTCTTATGAAGAATATAAGGTCTTCCGTCCTGGTAATAATAAAATACCATTTGTTATAGGTAGAACGGATGCGAGGGGAAGACTTGTATTTTTACCTGATACTCAAGGCACATGGCTTGTAAAAACATGGTCGAACACAGGGCATGGAGCCGAGATAAGAGTTAATATTCACAAAAATGTTGAAAGTTCAATCAATAATAATGCGATGCTTTATAACATTTTTAGGTTTATTACAGGGATTTTGATAATTTTCTTAGTATTTTTCCTACTATCAAAAACACAAAAAAGGAGGAAGTAGTATGAAGAGGGTATGTGTGCTGATAGTCGCCGTAATACTGTGGGGCAAGGTGCTGTATGCACATCATGGTGTGGCATCGCTCGGCGCAGCAGGCCTTGAAGGACCTGGCGCACCACTTGAAACTTCTAGTTCTGCTATGCTACCTACGGGTAGTATGCTCCTTTATACAAAACTTGACTATGTGGATTGGCAAAAGTTTTCTTTTGATACTTTCCCGGACCAAAAGGATTCGTATTACTTTTTTATGTATGGATTGGGGTTTGGTCTCAAGCCATACTTAGGACTTTATGCCTTCTTACCATTTTATGTAAAAAAAGAGATTAAAACACTAAGTGGGGACAACACATATATGTACACAAACGCCGCCTTTTCTGATATATCTTTAATGATGGTTTTGGGATTCAAATACTATAATGGTTTCAAACTCGTACCCAGAAAAGAGAGTCTTGATGATATGATGGATTGGCATTTTACTGTGTACTCAGGCTTTTCAATACCAACAGGAAATCCAGATGTTTACGATAGGGCAAGAGATACTATTGGAGAGTTCGAACCAGATATGGCAACGGGTTTCGGTAAACCAAGTGTATCATTTGGAATATCTGCAACAAAACAGTTCGCATCATTTCCTATTTTGACATATACGATGGAATCAAATTATATAAAGTTTTTTGAACATACCTATGAATTTAAAAACCCAGATCAAAGTTATAAGAGATATAAGTTTGGCGATGAGTTTAGAGTAAACTCAGCCTTTACTTTCCGCATGTTTAAGTTGCCGCAGAAAAAGATGAGATTTGATCTATCATTAGAAGGTGGATATCAGCAAAATAAAAGGGATATTGATGATAGTGTGGCATGTACAGGATCAGGTGGCAAGATGTTTTATGGGACAGTTTCTTTAAGGCTTTATTATAAGGCTATGTCAATCGGTGTTGGCATCAAAAAACCATTATGGACAGAACTTAATGAAGATAAAGAGCAGCAGGGTGGAGAGGGCAAAGAAAATAAAAGGATAATAATAACTGTATCATCCCTTATATAGAAAAATGCATATACCTGATGGAATGATTTCACCTAAGATGTACATACCTCTGCATGTGGTAAACGCGGGTCTTTTGGTATATGGTTTTAAAAGGATAAAAAATAAGATAGACGAGAAAACGCTCCCTTATATTGCATCCTGTGCTGCACTATCCTTTGTTTTGATGCTACTTCAGGTCCCACTTCCTGGTGGGACCTCTGTTCATGGCGTAGGTGTGGCACCTATTGCTATTATTTTTGGACCTTGGATGGGTTTTGTTGCCATATCCCTTGTTTTGCTTATACAGGCAATTTTTTTGGGTGTAGGTGGGATTACCTCCTTTCCTGTGAATGCACTATGCATAGGTTTTTTGGGCTCCTTTACCTCTTATTATATCTACCTTTTTTTGAGAAACTTACTAAAGGATAAGGTTGCGATGTTTCTTGCGGGTTTCTTTGCTATTTTAGTCGCTGCATTATTTATTGCTATATCCTTAGGAATTCAGCCTATGCTATCTCCATATTATTTTCCATTTGGTCTTAAAACCACTATACCCGTTTTACTTGTACCACACATCTTTGTGGGCATTGGTGAGGGAATACTCACGGTTTTAATATACGAGTTTGTTAAAAAAGGCATCAAAAATGAATAGAGACAACCTCATGCTTATTCTTCTTTTTCTTTGTATTATAATACTGTCCTTTATTAACAACATTGCATTTTTGTTTGGGTATTTTTTGAGTATAACGGTATTCTTTTTAATAATAAGGGGTAGGGTAGGAACCTTGATTTCAGGAATATTAAGGGTGTTGCCATTTTTAGTCGTATTGAGTTTTGCATTTTACATAAGTTCTCTATTGTCCAAAGGGCATCCTTATAGATACCTCGTAATTTTAAATCTCAGGGTGTTTGACATGGTGCTTTCTTTGATGTTTTTCAGAGAATTTGCCAATCCATTGCGTGCGCTTTCTTTTTCCAGTACCTTAACTTATATATTCATCCTTTCTTATTCACAGATAAAAACCTTTACAGAGCTTTACTATGACTTTTCTCTTGTTATGAGAAGTCGTATGGTCTTGGATACCTCATACAAAGACAGAATACTTTTCCTAAGGAAAATGGCAGGATACTTTTTTAAAAAAGCCATTGCAAGGGCGGAGGATACAGCAATGGCAATGAAAGCAAGGGGGTTTTTCCTTTATGATTGAACTTTCACACATTGATTTTTATTTTGATAAAAGGCCTGTACTTTTGGATATAAGTTTCAACATAGAGGAGGGAGAAAAGGCTGTGCTTTTAGGGCCTAATGGTAGTGGTAAAAGCACATTGCTTAAACTAATTGCAGGCCTTTTGTTCCCAAAAAGGGGGAAGTATTTGTTTAATGGAAAAGAAATCAGTAAAAAGCGTTTAAAAGACAAAAAGTTTGAAAGGGCGTTCAGAAAGGATGTTCAATTAATGTTTCAAGAGCCTGATATTATGCTTTTTAATCCATCGGTGTATGAAGAAATATCTTACGGTCCTTTGCGCTTTGGGATGGATAATATAAAGGAAAGGGTTTTAAAAGTGGCTGATTTTTGGGGTATAAATGGCCTTTTAAAAAGGCCTGTGTATCTTTTAAGTGGAGGTGAAAAAGCAAAGGTTGCACTTGCATCCTTACTTGTTATGGAACCAAGACTACTTCTTTTAGACGAACCCACTGCTTATCTTGATATGAAAAGCACAAAATCCTTGTGCAAGTTGCTAAAAAAAGAGAGGTTTACAACTCTGGTGGCAATGCACGATGTGCATATTGCAAGGTATTTTGGCGAGAGGTTCATTGTTCTGTCAAAAGAGCATAGAATCGTTTTTGACGGTCCTTTTGATAGGTTTAAAGAAAGTAGTCTTTTTGAGGAATTCGGTTTTTTCAAGGAGGAGAGTGAAGCATGCTTGAAAGGAGGGCCTTATGAAAGATAAACAAATTGTCCGCTTTAGTGTCTCCCTACCTTTGGAACTTTTGAAAAAACTTGATGAAAAAACATTGCAAAAGGGTTATTCATCAAGGTCAGAAGTTGTGAGGGATATGATAAGGGAATTGATTGTTGAGGAAAAATGGGAGAAAAAAGAAGAGGTAATTGGAGTTTTGGTTATTATGTACGATCATCACAAACATGGACTTACAGAGAAAATGTTAGAGGTGGAGCATGCAAATCCTTCCCAGATTTTGTGCACCACACATGTCCATCTTGACCATGAGACCTGTCTTGAAACGATAATAATAAAAGGCAAGCCAGAAGAGATAGAGGCAACCAGTGTAAAGATAGGAGGATTAAATGGGGTGAAATTTGCCAAATTGGTAAAAACCGCACCCATATAATTACATACCATAGAGTTATGTAAGAAACATCCTTCAAAATACACAACATCACTTTAAAATATTTGACTTTTCGCGTTGATTAGATTATCATATTAACATATGCATGAATGGGCTTTAGCAAAATCAGTCATAGATGCAGTGATAAATATTGAGAAGGAAGAAGAACTTCCCTCAATAACAGAGGTGGTAGTGGGCATTGGTGAACTGCAGGATATTGACATTGATATTTTTAAACAGGCCATTTCCGATATAAAATTGAATACTCCATTAAACAAGGCACGTTTTGTTTACAAAACTATTCCTGCCTTTCTTAAATGCAATAATTGTGGGCACAAGTGGCCATATAAAAAGAGCATAGAGCATCTTTCAGAAGAAGAGAGGGAGAACATACATTTTGTACCTGAAACAGCACATATTTATATCCATTGTCCTGTATGTGGTAGTATGGATTTTGAAATGATAGAGGGTAGGGGGGTATTCATTGAAGAGATCAAAAAAGCGCATTGAACCTCGTAAAATATATGTAAAAACAAAATACAGGAATATAGAAAAGATATTGGCGATTTCCAGTGGCAAAGGAGGGGTAGGAAAAAGCACGATATCTGGCTTCTTTTCTATGTATCTTGCGCAAAAAGGGTATAAGGTTGGACTTTTGGACCTTGACCTCTATGGTCCCTCCTGTCATCTGGTATTGGGTGCAAATATAAAGGAGTATCCAAAAGAAGAGAAGGGCGTTGTCCCACCTGTGGCACAGGGTGTGTATTTTATGTCATCTGTGTTTTATACAGAAAATAGACCCCTTGTTGTTAGGGGAAGTGGATTAAATGATGCAGCAATTGAATTACTGACTATAACCAATTGGCCAGACCTTGATTATTTAATAATTGACATGCCACCCGGACTTGGTGACATACTTTTGGATGTTTCCGAACTTTTACCCGCAAGATTTGTTGTGATTACAAATCAAAGCAGGATCTCTATGGAAAGCGTTAATAAACTCATCTCTTACATTAAAGACCAAAATCTACCTTTTTTGGGCATTGTTGAGAATATGAAGATGATTGAAGATAATTTTATAGAGATGGAAAGTAAAACTCAAGGTATTTTTTATCTGGGAAAAGTTGATTTTTATCCAGATATTGAAAAATACTACGGTAATAAGAGGGAGTTTTCTAATAGCAAGTTATATGAAGATATATCAAAAATTTGGGAGAAGTTGAATGGAAAAATCTAAACATAAAAATTTTTTGTTCAATTTATGCGTAATTGTGCATTTAGTAAATAATAAGGAGGTGCTATGAGAGTATTTAAGATGAAGAAGGGCAATATTGTGCCCTTCTTGAGGAGTCTTGAAGAGTTTGGTGAGGTATGGGGTCCTGTTAAAAAGGGTGATAATTATGTGTATGCCCATGAGGACCCAGAGAAGTTTGACCTTTCTGCCTTAAGAACCTTGATCCCTGCAAAGAAGTTTTTCTTACCTCAAAAATCAACGATTTTAAAGTTCAAAAATGGGAACTGGTATACTCATAGTGATTGTAAAAAAAGGGTTATCTTTGGATTACATCCATGCGATATCCATGCACTGAATATATACGACGAGTTTTATACAAGGGTTTATGAAGATCCATATTATAAGAGCAATAAAGAGGCCACACTGATTATAGGTCTTTCCTGCCTGCCAGATGAGCACTGTTTTTGCAATCTGACAGATACATCAACCGTAGAAAAAGGTTTTGATCTCTTTTTCACAGAACTTGAAGATAAGTTCCTTGTTTGGGTGGGCTCACCTCGTGGTGATGATATACTTGCAAAAAGAAGTGATATGGTAGAGGATATTACCAAGGAGGATATCAAAGATTACATTGAGTGGAGAAAAAGAAGGGAGAATATGTTCAAGGTTGACCTTTCCTTTACAGGCCTTCCAGAGATAGTGAGTGCGAGTTATGATTCTGATATATGGGATAAGATGGGAAGCGCATGCTTAAGTTGTGGTACATGTACAATGGTATGCCCTACATGCACATGTTTTGATGTTGAAGATGAGTATGATATAAGAGCAGATGAAATGAACAGAAATAGAAAGTGGTATTCCTGTATGTTTAGAGAGTATTCTCTTGTGGCAGGTGGACATAACTTTAGAGAAGCAAGGGCAGAAAGGTTAAGGCTTTGGTACACTCACAAACTTGTTGGTTTTATGAGTGAGTATGGTGACCCTGCCTGCGTTGGTTGTGGTAGATGTGTTGTTTCGTGTCCTGTTGGCATTAATGTCCTTTCCATTGTTCGTGCACTTACAGGTGAGAAAAACGATGCCTTTTGGGCAAAAACGGAGGTAAAACAAATATGAAAGAAAAAGTAGAGATTTTATCCTGTGAGGTACAAAAAGAGGAGAACCCTTATAAACCTGAAAGGGCAAGAATCGTGAGGAAGTATGACCTCACCAATGATGTGAGGTTCTTTCAGGTAAGGATATGTAATCCTGAGAAGGTAATGGAATGGACGACAAACTACAAACCAGGACAATTTATGATGCTATCTATTCCCAATGCTGGAGAGGCTCCTTTTTCCATTACTTCTTCTCCCACAAGACCTGGTGTGTTTGAATTCAGTATAAGGAAGGTTGGAAGGCTTACAGGTAAACTCTTTGAACTTAAAGAAAACGACTTTGTGTGGCTCAGAGGTCCCTTTGGCAATGGTTTTCCAGTAGAAAGGATGTGGGGTAAAGATCTTCTTTTTGTTGCAGGTGGGCTTGGCGCTGCACCTTTGAGGTCTGTTTTGTTATATGCATTGGATAACAGAGAAAGATTTGGCAAGATGTATTATCTTTATGGTGCAAAAACCCCTGAGGAGGTGCTGTTTAAGAACGAATTTGAAGAGATGCTACAGAGGGATGATTTTGAATGTCACCTTACTGTGGATAAAGACCCAGAAGGGAACTGGCCCTATGATATAGGTGTTGTAACTACTCAGTTTAAATATGTGAAAGACATTGATGTCAATAATACAGCGGCTATAGTTTGTGGTCCTCCTGTTATGTACAAGTATGTGATCCAGGAGTTCTTGGAATTGGGTATTTCGGAGGAGAACATCTATATGACATTGGAAAGGAAGATGAAGTGTGGAATGGGAAAGTGTGGTCAGTGTGTTGTAGGACACAAGTACACCTGCATTGATGGTCCTGTTTTTACATTGTGGGATGTAAAGACAATTAGAAACCTGATTTAAGGAGGTTTTTATGGGAAAACCAAAGATTGGCATCTATGGTCTCACAGGGTGTGCTGGAGACCAGTTAAATATATTAAACTGCGAGGATGAACTCTTAAAACTCTTTGATATCTTTGAAGTAAAATCCTTTGTTATGGCTTCAAGGTCTAAGGATGAAAGTGTGCCTTTAGATGTTGCATTTGTTGAAGGTTCTGTTTCAACAGAAAAAGATCTTGAGGAACTCAAGAAAATAAGACAAAAGAGTAAAATACTCGTTGCTATAGGGCATTGTGCTGTATTTGGTGGAGTTCAATCTATGTACTTGGGCTGCGAGCCGTGGATTGAAAGGTATAAAAAGGTATATGGCAGAGAAGACGCTGTAACCATTTCTCCACCTTTGGACCCAAAGCCACTTTCTGCTTATGTAAAGGTTGATGCGGTTCTTCCTGGCTGTCCTATAGAGAAAGAACCGTTTTTAAAGATGGCAGGACTTCTTGCCCAGGGAGTTATACCCAAAAATCCAGATTATCCTGTATGCGCAGAGTGTAAATGGAAGGAAAATGAGTGCCTTCTTTTGAAGGGAGAGATATGCTTAGGCCCTATTACAAGCGCAGGTTGTGGCGCCATATGCCCTTCTTTAAATATCGGATGCATAGGATGTTGGGGGCCAATAGAGGATGAAAACTTTGCATCAGGCATTGCTCTTTTAGAGAGTAAAGGTTATACCTTAGATGAGATTGTAAAACGCTTTTCCATCTTTGGTGGCACTGAAAGAGGTGAAAAACTGGCAAAGTATATAGCGAAAGTTAAGGAGGGGCACAATGGATAAGAAAATCAATGTTGAACCTATTGCAAGGGTTGAAGGACATGGTGGCATAACAGTCCGTATAGAAAATGATGAAGTAAAGGAAGTAAGGTTTGATATCCTGGAAGGTCCAAGACTTTTTGAACAACTTGTTGTAGGGAAAACACCTGATGAATCAGTCTCTATTTCAAGCCGTATATGTGCAATATGCTTTTTATCCCACAGACTCGCTGAGATAAGGGCAGGGGAGAGAGCACTTGATATAAAAATAGGCAAAAAATTACAACTTCTAAGGAAACTCGCTCATTTTGGTGAGATGATAGAGAGTCATTCCCTTCACTATTACCTACTCGCCCTTCCTGATTATCTTGGATATCCAGATGCCATTAGCATGGTAAAGAAGTTTCCAAAAGAGGTGACAGGTGCTCTTGAACTTAAAAAGTATGGAAACAAAGTAATGGAAATAGTTGCAGGTAGAAGGGTGCATGGTGAAAACATCACAGTGGGCAAGATTGGTAAAATACCTTCAGATGAGGAACTTGACTGGATTAAAGAAAAATCCAAAGAACTCATACCCGAGATTGAGAGGGGACTTTCAGTATGGGAAAAACTTGATATCCCTTCCTATATGGAGGAGGAGATGACCTTTGCATCTGTCTGGCCAGAGGATGGCACATATGATTTCCGTGCAGATACCATAAAGATATCTGATGGCACAGAACTTCCAGCAGATGAGTATAAGACACTTACCAATGAAAGGGTCGTGCCACATTCATTTGCAAAAAGATGCAGATACAAAGAAAAGCCCTATCAGGTTGGAGCACAGGCAAGGATGCTCATAATGAAGGATCGCCTTGATGGAAGAGCGTTAGAGTGGTTTAAGAGGTACTATAATGAGAGATGGCACAAAAACCCGCATTACAACAATGTGGCTCAGGCAATAGAATTGCTCTACTGTCTTGAACATATCCCAGAGTTGGTTGATGAAATAAAGAAAACTCCATGGGAGGATGCCAAGAAAGGTAGAGATAGTGGAAAGGGTACAGGAATTGTTGAAGCCCCAAGGGGCCTCTTAATACATCATACAGAGGTTGAGGATGGAAGGGTTAAATATGCAGACTATGTGATACCAACTACCCAAAACTTAGACGCAGCGGAACTCTATATGAGGAATGCTGTGGAGCATCTCATAAAACAGGGTGTAGAAGACCTTGAAATGCCCCTTGAGATGATAGTAAGGGCATATGACCCATGCATAAGTTGTAGTGTGCATCTTGTGAAGGTCATAAGGAAATGAACAGGGTTGTAGTCTGTGCCATAGGAAATCCCTATCGGGGAGACGATGGGGCAGGTATTGAGGTTGCAAAACTCCTTGAGCCCAAATATACAGTGTTGTATTGTGAAGCCAACCCTGAAAACTACATTGATGATATAAAGAAACTAAGGCCAGAAAAACTTATAATAGTGGACGCTGCAGACTTTCTTGGTTCGCCTGGTGAATTTAAAAAGATATCACCCGAAGAGATGGATAGGCACACCATATCTACACACACATTGCCTGTCTCCCTTTTTGTTGAACTTGTAAAAGATTATTGTAAAGAGATTGAAGTGTGGGGTATTCAGGCGAAAGATACTGGCTTTGGCCAGTATCTTTCGCCTGAAGTAAAAGATGGCATAAAAAAACTCGTAAAACTTTTAAGTGGCAAGTAGAAGGCTTTAAAATGTATAGTGTGAAAATAAGGTCCATTAAACTTAAGATAAGAGGACGCGTTCAGGGCGTAGGGTTTAGGCCGTTTGTGTATCGCATTGCAACCCAGTTAGATTTAAAAGGTTATGTGTTAAACTCATCAAAAGGTGTTGAGATCCTCCTACAAGGTGATAAAGAAAGCATTTCAAAGTTCATATCTCAACTAAAGCATAATGCTCCACCACTTTCAGTAATTGATAGAATTGAAGAGGAAGAGATTGAAGACATAGAGTATAAAGATTTTAGCATAAAAAAGAGTAAAAAGGAGGAGGGCTTTGTTTTCATCTCACCAGATATTGCAGTATGTGAAGATTGCCTCAGAGAGATGCGAGACCCAAAGGACAGAAGATACCGCTATCCATTTATAAACTGTACCAACTGTGGTCCAAGATACACCATAATTGAGGATATCCCTTATGATAGACCAAAGACAACAATGAAAAAATTCAAGATGTGTGAGGAGTGCGAAAGAGAATACAATGATCCTTTATCAAGAAGGTTCCATGCACAACCCATCTCTTGCCATGATTGTGGTCCTTCTATATGGATAGAAGGCATAAAAACAGAGGATATCTTCAAATCCATAGGTGAACTTTTGAAAAATGGTAAAATACTTGCCATAAAGGGGCTTGGAGGTTTTCACATTGCATGTGATGCAACAAATAAAGAAGCAATATCCAATCTAAGAGAGAGAAAAATGAGACCACATAAGCCCTTTGCCCTTATGATGAAGGACATAGATATGGTAAAAAAGTACTGTTTTGTTTCAGAAGATGAGGAAAAGCTCCTTACATCGCCACAGTGTCCCATAGTTCTCCTTAAAATAAGAGACATAAAAGACATTCAAGAAAATATTGCACCTGGTTATAAGTATCTTGGCGTGATGCTTCCTTATACCCCATATCACTATCTTATGTTTGATTACATAGATTTTCCCATTGTTATGACAAGTGCCAATATATCTGATGAACCCATAATAAAGGACAATGAAGAGGCAAAAAAAGGCCTTAAAAACATTGTAGATTTCTTTGTGTTACATGACAGGGATATAAGGCATAGGGTAGATGACAGCGTTGTATTTATACAGGATGGCATGATGCAGTTTATAAGAAGGTCAAGAGGTTATGCCCCAGACCCTATAAAACTCCCTATATCAGTTAGACCATCCCTTGCCTTAGGCCCAGAACTCAAAAACACATTCGCTCTTGCAAAAGAGAATATCGCCTTTCTCTCTCCACACATTGGAGATTTGAAAAATATAGAAACCCTCTCTGTGTTTGAAGAGACCATAAATGAGTATATTAAACTCTTTAAAATAGAGCCTTTAATAATAGTTCAGGATATGCATCCTGCCTACATAACTTCACAGATAGCAGATAAACTAAAAAACTATGTTGAGGTTAAAGAAATTCAGCACCATAAGGCACACATTTTCAGTCTTATGCTTGATAATGGGTATAAGGATGATTTAATCGGGTTTGCCTTTGATGGCACAGGCTATGGGGAAGATGGGAATATATGGGGTGGTGAGGTATTCGTAGGAAATATAGATGGTCTTGAGAGAGTGATGCATTTTGATTACTTTCCCATAGCAGGTGGAGACAGTGCTATTCAGCATCCAGGGAGAATAGCGATTTCTTATTTGCATAGGTTTTTCCCAGAATATACAAAAAAGATAGAACATAGATTTAAACCCTTTGAGGTTGAACTGATAAAGAAGATGGTAGATAGTGGTAAAGTATTTCACACATCCTCTCTTGGAAGGATATTTGACCTTGTTTCAGGTATCTTAGGGATAATAGATAAGATAACCTATGAAGCACAATCTGCCATTTACCTTGAAATGATAGCCATGGAAGATGACAACAATGATGTATATCCATTTTCCATAGAAGGTGAAAAGATAAAGATAGACACGATTGTGGAGGCTATATTCCACGATATAGATAAAGGCAAGGATAGGGCATATATAGCAAGAAAGTTTCACAATACCATTGTAAAGATTATAATAAGTGCTTCTTTAAAACTCAGAGAAGAGGTAGGAATAAATACCGTAGGCTTTTCAGGTGGTGTTTTTCAAAATAGGCTCCTTTTACATCTTTTGCTTGATGCATTAAAAGATATGCCTTTTGATGTACTTTTACACAAACACGTGCCATCAAACGATGGTGGCATTTCCTTAGGACAACTCGTAATGGCAAAGAGTGATTTGTGATACATTATGATTAGTTTAAAATAGATACAAACATTGGAGGTTTTAAATGTGTCTTGGGGTGCCAATGAAGGTAATAGAAATAAAGGATGACGATATGGCCTATGTAGAAATGGGCAATTCAAAGATGGAAATAAGCATTGCCTTTACTCCAGATGTAAAAGTGGGGGATTATGTCCTTGTTCACGCAGGGTTTGCCATAAGGGTTTTACAGGAAGATGACGCTCTTTTCATAAGAAAATTGGTATCAGAATATGAAAACAAAAACTGATGTAGAAAAACTCGCAAAGAAGATAAACGAAATAGCAACAGAGCCTGTAAGTCTCATGGAGTTTTGTGGTACCCATACCCATGAGATTTTCAGGTATGGCATAAGAGGTCTATTAAATAAAAATATCAAACTTCTATCAGGTCCTGGATGTCCTGTTTGCGTTTCACACGAGGAAGACATTGACAGAATAATTATGATGGCTAAAAAATACAACCTGGGTGTTATTACCTTTGGTGATATGGTAAATGTTCCTGGTACAGATGGGAGTTTAAATGACTTAAGGTCTTGGGGATACGAGGTTCATGTCGTTTATTCTCCTATAAAGTCCATAGATATTGCAGAGAAAAATCCTGATAAAAAGTATGTGCTTTTAGGTGTTGGTTTTGAGACAACAGTTCCAACCTTAGCATACACTATTAAAAAAGCAAAGGAGAAAGGTCTTAAAAACCTTTACTATTATTCCATAAACAAACTTACTCCACCTGCTATGAAGGCGATTTTAGATATGGGAGAGGTAAAAATTAATGGCATCATAGGGCCAGGTCATGTCTCAACAATAATTGGCAGAAAAGGTTGGATGCCCATATTTAAAGAATACAATATACCCTTTGTCATAACAGGTTTTGAGCCACTTGATATACTATACGGCATATACCTTTTGGTAAAAGGCGTTATAGAAAAGAAGCCAGAACTCTTAAACGCCTATCCAAGGAGTGTTGAAGAAGAGGGAAATAAGGTTGCACAAGAGATTATGTATGAGGTCTTTGAGGTTGACGATGCCCTTTGGAGGGGCCTTGGACTACTGAAAAAAAGCGGTCTTTCTTTAAAAGAAGAGTACAGAGATATTGATGCAAAGATAAAATTCCCGGTTGAGGTTAATCCTAAGCCTATTCCAGGGTGTCGGTGTGGTGAGGTATTAAGAGGAGTAATAACACCACTTGAATGCCCGTTATTTGGTACTGCATGCACCCCAGAGCATCCTGTAGGCCCTTGTATGGTGTCTTCAGAAGGTGCATGTTCTGCATACTACTTATATGGAGGAGATGAATATGAATGATGTTATCTTACTTTCACATGGAAATGGTGGCCTTTCAACAAAAAAACTAATTGAGGATATAATATTAAAACATTTAGGAGAAAGGGGAGAGAAGGAACTTTACGATGCAGCAGTAATAAATATGGAGGGAAGATATGCCTTTTCAACAGATTCCTTTGTCATTTCTCCCATCTTCTTTAATGGTGGAGATATAGGAAAACTTGCAGTGGATGGCACATGCAATGACCTTGGAGTAATGGGAGCACGCCCACTTTATTTGAGTTTGAGTTTTATTATTGAGGAAGGCTTTAAACTATCAGATTTTGAAAGGGTGGTAAAGTCTATAAAAGAGGCAGCAGATGAGAACAATGTAAGTATTGTAACAGGGGATACAAAGGTAGTAGAGAAAGGCAAGGGGGATGGAATATTTATAAATACTGCAGGCATTGGAATAATAACAGATAGGAGGGACTGGAGAGATAGAAAGATAAAAGAAGGGGACCTTGTTTTAGTAAGTGGTACAATGGGTGACCATGGAACATCTATAATGTTACAGAGGCTTGGTATAGATACCACAGAAGAGGTAAGAAGTGATGTTGCACCTTCTGGTCTTTTAGGTGTTGAATTACTTGACAGATTTAGCGGCATAAAATTTATGAGAGACCCGACAAGGGGAGGACTTGCCACTGTGTTAAATGAGGTGGCAGAGATGTACTCAGTGGGGATAGAGATTGATGAAGAGAGAGTCCCTGTTAAAGGGTGGGTAAAAGAAGCCACAGAAGTACTTGGTATAGAACCTTATTATATAGCCAATGAAGGAAAGATAGTGGTTATAGCAGATAAACAAGAGGCAGAGGATATCCTCTCCTATATGCATTCTCACCCACTGGGAAAGGATGCTGCCATAATAGGCGAAGTTACGAAAGGCAAAAGGGTTTACTTAAGAACAAAAATAGGCACAAAGCGTATTCTTGACTTTCTTAAAAAAGACCTCTTACCGCGAATATGCTAACTTAGTTTTTTATCCTTCATCTTTTCTATAAATTCTTCAACCTCTTTATAACCTTCCTTATATAGTTGTTCCTCACGAGGGGCAAGTTCTTTAAGTAGCCTTAAGAATTCTCCAGCATGGACGCGCTCTTCATCAGCAATATCTAATAACACATTTTTAGCAAGTTCATTGTCAGTAGATTCAGCAAGTTGAGTATATAGTTGTACCGCTTCATATTCCGCTGCAATCATAAACCTTATAGCCCTTACAAGTTCCTCATGTGTAAGTTTCCTATCCGCCTTGAGGGAGGAGAAAGGATTTGAAAATTCTGGCATAATAAAACCTCCTTTTACTAAATTATAATACCATTTATGAGAAAATAAAAGTTTGCGAGATTCCTCAAAAATAATTTAGAGGAAATGCGGTTGAAACATCCCCCTACCCCCCTTCTACGGAAGGGGGAGTTTCTCTTACTATCACCCTGGGTGAAGGAGGATTGAGGGAATTGTTCCTAAAACTTTTCCCCTTATTGAAATATACAACGTTAATATGAAGGCAAAATTGAACTATATGTTTTAATCTCTCATGCTGTTTGATAAAAATGTTTTAGAATCTTTTTGCCAGGCTCTTTTTATGCCATTTTATTGCTAAGACAGTAAAAAGTACGCCAAATCCAAGAAGGGTTACCAGGTCAACCAGAGGGTTAAAATAACCTGTACCCTCCACCGAATGCCTTGCAATGTCCGTGTAAAAGGTTAATGGAGAAATATAGCAAATGCCTTTGTAGTTACTCATTTGGGAAATTGGGAGAAAAATTCCGCTTATAAATATAAGTGGGAATTTAATCAGGTTTGACAGCATCATTATGTTTGATGGATTGTCTGTTGGTGGGGCAGATAACAAAAGTCCGAGAGCCGAAAAACAAAAGGCAGCCAAAAGCGTTGCAATAATCAGCGATAAAGTTATGATCTTTATTCCCAATAAAAACACTCCAATTAGCAAAATAAAGGCGGATATGAAAATGCCAAACAGAAAAGAGGCGGTTATGTCCCCTAATATGATAGCCCATAATGCGATGGGTGCTGAGACAAGCCTTTCAAATGTTCTCATGCGCGTTTCCCACGGGGCAATCATGGGTGAAATGGCAGAAGAGGTAAAAAAGAGCCCCATAGATAAAAGACCTGGGAACAGAAAACTTGTGGATAGATTCCTCCCAACCGCAAAGGCTATAAAAAGGAAAGATGGAAGGAGTAAACCAAAGACAATCACAGGACCTTTTATATAGTAAATAGACAGGTCTTTTTTTGATATAGCCCATGACCTTCTTAATTGCTCCAGTATATTCATTTTTCCCCTCTTTTTATCAATTCCAAGAATATGTCCTCAAGTGTAGGTGCCAGGGTGTTAAGAGATATTATTTTGTTTTTTGAGGTTTGAGAGTATTGAACAACCTTCTCAATAACATCCCCTGGATGTTCAGTATACAATTTAAATTTATCGCCTATTTTCTCAACCCTGCTGACCTCACTAAACTTCAGTTTTTCCTTATTTACCTGCTTCTCAAAACTAACCTCAATGGATATGGCTCTCTTTGTTAGATGTTTCAGTTTTTCAGGACGTTCTATTGCTGCAATTTTGCCATGATTCATAATAGCAATTCTATCACACAACTGTCCAGCCTCTTCTATATTATGAGTGGTCAAAAGAATTGTAGTACCTTTATCGTTAAACTCTCTTATGAGTTTCCTGATCAATCTTACACTTTCCACATCCAAATTGGCGGTGGGTTCGTCCAGAACCAATAATTTGGGCTCGTTCATGAGCCCCATGGCGATGATAAGCCTTTGTCTCATTCCTTTTGAAAGGTTTTTTGCCTTTTGGTCTCTTTTATCATATAGATTAAATAGCCTGAGCAACTCCTCTGCCTTTTTCATTCTTCTATTTTTGCTCAATCCGTATAGTTCACCCATCAATAAAAGGTTTTTGATGGTTGAAAGGTCTATATAAACATTTGCCATCTCAGGTATAATACCCATGAGTTGCTTGGCTTTTATAGTCTGTTTTTGTATGTCATACCCCCCGATAATTGCGGTACCTGCTGTAGGTTTTATAATACCTGTAAGCATTCTAATTGTAGTTGTTTTCCCTGCGCCATTGGGGCCCAATAAACCGAATAGTTCTCCTTTTTTTACCTCAAAACTTATCCCGTCAACCGCCCTGAAAGAGTTAAATTCTTTTACAAGTTTCTTTATTTTAATCATCTTTGCCTATAACTTAAAGTTGTACTTTATAAGTAAAAATAGGTAATGTGATCTTGAAGTTAACTCTTTCTTGGATGTAGTTTTATTCTTTGCATAGGTAGTTTCGTATAGATAGTATGGCGAAATCGTAAGATTTTTATTAATCCTAAGCATGATACCCCCCATCAGCCTATTTGCATCAAAACCGCTTTCAGTGAAGCCTGGCCCTGTCTTTGCTGGAATACCACTGTTTTCAATGAGCCCATATAAAACCTCATCTCCAAATGATAATGCAACCTTTTTGGACACCCAATAACTGTATCTCGCACGAAGTTTCAAAAGTAATGAGTATCCGCCTTTGCTTTCTTGTGTTATAGGCATGTATTTATATAATGTGGAATAGAAGGTATTGTGGAAGAATATCCTCCATTGGAATATAGACTTCTTGTGCTTATATAAAAACGATGAGAAAATATCTATGTTGTGATTGTAAGAAAAATCTGTATCTGTTGGGGTATTGGGGAATCCCATATAATGATAAACTACAGGTATCATAACTTTAACTTTTCCTATATGTGTTTTAATATAGGGGCCGATGAAAAACTCGTATGCCAGTGCTCCTTTTGATGTTACCCTTTTTTCATTAACATATTTGAGAAATTCGTATTTGAAACCGGGAATAGCAATTATTCCAAAATCTTTTGAAATGTTGGCAGTGATAATATTGTAGTTCCATACTCTTGCAGCCGAAGGTATATTACCTGCATTTAAATTCACTGCCATCACCAATACTGCAATAATTACCATCCAGATTTTTATGCTTTTCATCCTTACCATGGTTCTTACCATGGTTGCTCCTTTATTTGACAGTTTGGTTTTATACCTTTTTATTTTATTCACCATTTTTATCCTCCTTTTTTGTTAAAATTTTATCTTTAATGTCTTTTATAATTTTCTCAGCAATCTCTTTCATGTTTTCTTCATCAAAATCTGGTCCTGGCTTTTTCTCACAACCGAAATCTTCATCCAATGCATAACTTAAATCCACTTTTATCCCTGCTTTCTCATAAGTCTTCGCCAAACACCTTGCCTTGCATCCATCTATTACCACATTATAATCATCATGAAGCAATACCTGAGAAGGTCCTTCAACTTCAGGAAATAATGCTATCGGGCATCTCATAAAGGCATTGGGGATTCTCCTCGCAATCTCTCTTGCAATAAAACCTGTTTCCTGTCCGATGTTTGAACTTCCAAAACACCCATTAACACTAATGGTTTTACCAAATTTCTTATGCTGATTTATGATAGTGTTTCTTGAAGACTCTGTTTTTATTTCTTCTACTGGCTTCTTTTTCATGTTTTACCTCCCTGTTTAAAGAATTTTTTTATTGAATTTTCCATTTTCAAGTAAAGAATTAAAAATATAGGTTGAAAAATGGGAAGCACTGCTGCAGGGATAGCAAGTGGCAGTGTAAAACCTGTTTTGTGTTTCGCAAAGGCAACAGAAATCCTTAGTTGAAGCACATTCAATGTCTAATTTTTTCATTGTTGCCACTCCACACTCAAGCACAAATGGAATTGTACTCATCTCTCCCACCACTTTTTTATTTTGTTTGAAAATTTTAGATAGCCAACAAGGAATGGTATCTGCAGTATCGGCGTTACTGCAGGAGGAATTGCCATCATACCCATTCCAGCAGCCATAGCGATTGCCATAGCGGTACCTTCATTTTTCCCAACAGATGTGAAAATCACAGCCATGTTATCCTCATAACTCAGCTTCAGTGCCTTATTGAAAAATGTTAAAGCAGAAAGTGAGATTATGTAATATAATGCTAAAGGAACCAATGAAATTAGCACCACACTGGGCTTGCTGGCCACAAGTTTTGCCTTTTCCATAAATATAAGCACTACTATTACGAACATGCCCAGGATTGATATGGTGGGAAACAGAGGTTTTATATCCAGAAAGCCTTGTGTGCCCAACTTATTTAAGAGGATAATCCTTGTGATGTAGCCAAATAGAAGGGGTATGAACACAACAATGATTATTGTCTTTATAAGGAGCCATGCGGAGATGGAAAGATGATAACTACTTGCAAAGAGTTTAAGCCACCCGGGAACCGTTATAATGGCAAGTGTAAAACTGAGGGCAACAACAATGGTAGCTAACTCCAGGTTGCCATCAGATAGCCCTGTATATGCAATTGCCATTGATGAACAGGGAACAACTGTGGCGAGAATGAGACCAAGGGAAAGGGTGGGGTTAATATGGAATAATAAATTCAAGCCAAAAACCAGCAGTGGAGCAAAAACGAGGCCCATTATTAGTGCTATTATTATTTGTTTCAAGGATTTAGAAGCCTTACCTAATGCGCTGATGTTGAGAGTGATCATCATGGGATAGATCATACTGATAACAACAACCATATTCAAGATTTTAAACGTATGTGCATGGTGTTTTATATCCATATGAAGCCCTGCAAAAAATCCCACGATCATGGCGATAATAACATATAGAATTAAGAACCTATCTAAATGATTTTTTATCTTTAGTAGGCTCATTTTCCCACCTCCTCACAAGTTTTAATCAACAATACAGGCCTTTTGGCTTTTTTGAGAATCCTGCAAGTAGTTGAACCCAAAATTTCATGTGAAAAATCACTCTTACCGTGAGAGGGGAGAAGTATTAATGAAACATCTTCCTCCTCTGCTGTTTCAAGTATCTTTTTATAAGGGATACCAAATTTTACTATTAATTTTATGTCCTTTGGATTTAATATCTCTTGTGCAAGTTTGCTTTTTTCTTGCAATTTCTTCATTCTATCTTCTCTTAATTTCGTTTCAATATCCAAAAGTTCTTTATCTTCATTATTATATAGAAGAGAATATCCATCAAACATCTCTTCCAATAGCGTTTCATCAACAACATGTAGAAGGATTAATTGTCCAATCTGAATCTTGTTCCTTTTCTCAAATATCCTGATTGTTTTGTACGCTCCTTCACTAAAATCAGTTGGGAACAAAACCTTAGTTAGCATTTTTACACCTCCTTTATTTTCTTAAATTTATCCTAATTTTTCTTTTATGTCTAAAAGAAGGGATTTTAGGTCTGCTATCTGTTTTCGTA
>CAJXJZ010000029.1 GCA_913055745.1 uncultured bacterium
CATCTGATATGGCGTTCATAACATCATGGGCTGCATTCCTTAATGAGGCAGGAAGCGAAGGTGAGGAAGCAACAAAGAAAGAGAACCTGTATAGGTCTATAAAGTCGTGATTACTGAGACCAGAATCGTATCCATATTCATGATTATTGCCGGTGCCATTAAAGTTGCTTCTTATGGAATCTATGATGTTTCCATAGGCGGAATTCCTCAAAATAATCTACACAATGACTACAATCGTTTGACCGTGCATATTTGGGATACTATAATTTAAGTATGAACATATTTGCAATAATATATCTTGTATCTTCTCTAATGGTAAAAGGTGGTAAGACCTTTGATGCAGGCTATATCAAGGAAGGTGTGCCCATTGTTCACACATTCAAATTGGTAAACACGGGAAAGGATACTGTATTCATTTTAGAGGTTAGAAGGACTTGTGGTTGTACTACAACAGAAACCAGTGGGCGGGTAGTTCCACCAGGTGACACCTTTTATCTCAAAGCGAAGGTGAGCAGTGATGGTTATTATGGAAAAATCTCTAAGCCTATATATGTATTTTATAGGGAGCAAAATGGCGAAAGGGAGTATGTAAAACTTAGGATAAATGCAACTATTTATAAAAACAGTGAAAAACCAAAAAATGTTTACTTTAGCCTGCGGTGGAGCATCGTTTTTGACATAAGGGATAAGGCATCATACTCAAGGTGTCATATAGCAGGCTCGGAGCATATAGATGCAAGGTCTCTTATATCTTTATTTGAAAAGGGCAAAATAAGTCTGGATAGGGAGACTTATATCTATATTGTATCGCCAGATACTATAAAAGGCATGAGAGTAATAAAAGTCTTGAGAAAAGCAGGATATGAGCATGCATATTATGTTGAAGGTGGTATTGAAAAATGGATAAAAGAGGTAGGTAAGAAAGGTCTTATATGCTCAAAATAATTTTTTATTTTATTATTGCCACAGACACATTGTTTGTATTTTACTCTCCTCGCTGTCCACATTGTAAAGAGGCAATTGATTATATCAAAAAATCCAACATACCGTATCGCCTTATGAACCTTGAAAATGACTCTATTATGATGCTTCTTGATAGCCTTGAAACAAAGTTAAAAGTTCATCAAGATGAGATACCTGTTTTCTATTACAAAGGCAAACTCTATTATGGGAGTTTGGATAGTATAGTGCCCAAGCACAGTAATACGCTCTTTTTTTCTTCTCCTAATATATGCGAAAATTGTAAAAGACCAATAAGGGAACCCCATTTTCCTAAAGGTAAACTCTATTTTGTCTATGCCCCGGGTTGCCGCGAATGCTCAAGATTTGCAAAGAAATTGGATAAATTAAAAAAGTATTACAACCTCCCTATAGAGGAGGTATCATCTTTTGATAGCCTTGGACTTTTAATAATTAACGCTTTAAAAGATGCCAAACTCTATAAAAAGATTCCTTTTTTGCTTGTAGGAGATACAGTGCTTTATAAACTCCCATCAGATAAAGATATGGTTCTTTCTATTGTAAACAGGCATGCTTCAAAAAAACTGAATGTAAAGGCCTCAAAGATTAGAAAGAGTGAGATACTTACCTTGCCTACAACCGTGGTTGCGGGCCTAATTGATGGCATAAACCCCTGTGCATTCACTGTGATTCTGTTTCTTATAGGATTTCTTTCATACAAAAAGAGAAAGAAAAATGAAAGTTTTCTCATACTTATATCCTTTTCCATGGGCATATTCCTTGCCTATTTTTCCATAGGTATTGGGCTTTATGGCATACTTGAGGCTTTGAACAAACTAAAGGTTTTGGAAATGGCATTAAGGCTGTTTATAGGCCTTTTTGCTCTAATACTTGGGATTATAACATTTAGGGATGGCATTCTTATGATTAAAACAAACAAATCGAATATAGGAGGGCTTTCATTAAGCGAGAAACAAAAGACACACGCTATTATCCGCAAGTACATTGATAAAGGTCTGGTAAAAGGTGCATTTTTCATGGGCCTTTTTATTTCATTTGTAGAGTTTGCATGCACAGGACAGATATATCTTCCAACCCTATCTTATATATCCAAACATGAAGGTATCACTATGACAAAACTATTCTTTTTATTGATTTATAACATAACTTTTCTCATCCCTCTAATTATTATTGGCCTTTCAGCAATTTTCATTGAGCATAGAAGCGTGGCAAAAAAACTGAATAAAAATACGCCATATATAAAGTTTGCAACGAGTTTTCTATTTTTTGGTCTTGGGGCGCTGATTATATTCTTTTAATAGCCAAATTTCCCTTTCATTGGGACAAAACTGCAGGGTATGAGGTCAATAACCTCTATATCATCATTAGAATGTTTTACAACCTTCTTTAACATATCAAAATAGCCATGACCTATTGGAATAATCATGATACCATCTTCTGAAAGTTCTTTTAAGAGCGGATCTGGTATAGATGGTGCAGCACATGTTGCAATTATTCTATCGTAAGGCGCGTATTGTTCTAATCCCAAAGAACCATCACCGACAAATACCTTAACATTTTTTAGATTCAGTGCTTTTATTATCCTCTCTGCCCTCCTTGCAAGTTCAGGTACTGTCTCTATTGTATAAACCTCTTTTGCGAGGAGGCCTAATAAAGACGCATTATATCCAGAACCTGTACCTATCTCAAGTGCCCTGCTATCTTTTGTAATATTAAGTTCCTGTAACATATAAGCGACCATATATGGTTGGGAGATGGTCTGTCCATAGCCTATAGGTAAAGGACGGTCTTGATATGCGAGGCGTAGGTTCTTCTCTCCATTTGGAATAAAAAGGTGCCTTGGAATTTTCCTCATAGCCTCTATTACCCTTTTATCACTTATACCTTCTTTTACTATATGTTGTTCAATCAACCTGTCTAATAAGTCTCTCCAGTTCTCTTTTCTTTCCATAGTCTGTAAGGTCCTTTAAAAGGGGTGTTATAGATACATAACCCTCTCTTATAGAGGCTATATCTGTTCCCTCATCTATATTCCATACAGGCCTTCCACCAATGACAATAAAATCTTTTTCCCTCTTTACCACATCCACATATCTTCTACTTGAGAGTTTTGTTATCCTGAGGCCCTTTATTTTATCATAAGGCAGGTTGGGAATATTGACATTCAACAATATACCCTCTGGCATGTTTACTAATATATTGTTTACTATATCCTTTGCAATCTGCGAAGCAGAGTAAAAATTTGTTTCATCATCACCACTGTCCACAACAAGTGAAAAGGCGGCACTTCTTATTCCATAAAGAGCGCCCTCCCTTGCTGCAGCAACAGTCCCAGAATAGAAAACATCCTCTCCGAGGTTCTGCCCAAAGTTTATCCCTGACAGAACAAGGTCTGGTTCTCTATCAAGTAGGTAAAATAGTCCTGTTATTACACAGTCTGCAGGTGTGCCTGATACACTATATTTATTTTGGGATATTTTTTTTACATAGAGGGGCTTTTTCAGTGTGACAGCATGACTGGATGCGCTCATCTGGGTTGTTGGTGCCACAACTACGACCTCTCCCATATTTTTAAGCGCATCTTCAAGATGCCTAATACCGTCTGCCTCTACTCCATCATCGTTGGAAAGAAGGATCAACATGTCTTCCATAACAAACTAAAATACATTTTTAAAAATCTCATTGTATCCTTAAACCTATTTATTTTACTTTTTGCATTATAGATAACAGGAATACTGACATAATCAATCTTTTTTACCTTATGGGTTTTTAAGAGTTTAATCAATAACTCTGTTTCTGTTTCATATTGTGTTGTCTTAAGCGAAAGGTCTTTTAAAACTTCTGTTCTGTATCCTCTAAAGCCAGACTGGGTGTCATAGAGCCTTCTGCCTACCAACAAAGAGACGAAAAATGTCGTTAATCTATTTGAAAGATACCTGTCCCTTGGCATTTTATATAAATATCTCCATCTTGAACCTATCACAAGTTGAGCCCCTTTCTCCAATTTATCTATGAATTGGGGAATAAACTCTGGTGGATGCTGAAGGTCTGAATCAAGGAATACAACAAAATCCACTCCCCTTTTAATGGCAATATCAATGCCTTCTCTTAGGGTTGCACCTTTTCCTCTATGGGGTAGTGGATAAAAATCTATTCCTTTTTTTCTAAGAATCGTTTGGGTATTATCCACAGAACCATCGTCAAGAATAATAAATCTATCCAGGCCCACAACATCTTTGAGTTTTTCTACAAATTCACCAATACGCTCTTCTTCGTTGTAAGAGGGACTTATGACAAGGTATTCTGTCATAGTTTAATTCTAAACCATTATGTCTGTGCATTTAAAAGAGTTTATAATAATTTAGTTAACAAGGAGGGTATAATGTGGCATAAACCTACATATAGTTTTAAAGATATACCTCGCGCCATGAAATTGGGGTTTAGTGCGAAAAAAATATGGGTGGGTATGCTTGGAATGATGCTTGCTGCATTTTTCTATGGAGTGTTCACATACCTTGCCCTCATAGTATCTGGTGCATATTTCAATCAAATATGGCGCATATGGCACTTTATTCCCATTCCCATAGGTGAATCGTTCAATACTCTCGGCTACATCCTCTTTATCTCTGGTATAGTTGGGGGGATAATAATCCTCCTTTATACCCAACTGGCTATTGCTAAAATCACCTTTGAACAGTTAAAGGGCAATGAGTTTTATGAAGTGAATGCTGCACTTTCCTACGCTATTAAAAAGGGCTCTCCCCTTATATTTTCTCCCTTCACCATACTCTTAATCATTATTTTACTCTTAATTGGTGGCATCATACTCGGACTTATAGCAAGGATCCCTATCTTAGGCAAAATAATTTTTGTTTTAATGGCACCTTTTTCATTTTTTGCCGCTATGTTTATCATATACCTCTTCTTGGGCATTATAACTACGCTGTTTTTTGCCCCCAGTGTGCTCTCATCGCAGGACGCTGATACATTTGATGTGCTGTTTGAGAGTTTTTCCATTCTAAATGAAGAGGTGCATCGTTTTATCTTCTATGAAATTATTCTTGATATATCTGCATTCATAGCAAGTTCAATCTTTATATGGGCAGTTGGAAGGTCTATATGGATTATGGAAAAGGTGTTTAGTCTTAACATCTCTTTTGGAAAAGGTTTTAATGATATAGAAAAGATTGCCCTTTACTACTTTCCCCAATCCCCTATATTTGCGAAACTTGATTGGTTATTGAGTTTCCTGAAGGTAGATAGTATTATCTACAATGTACCTGAAATGGTACATGTGTCGAAAGAACTATACTTCACAGGTGTTTTCTTCGCCGTATTTCTATACATTGCATTTTTTATGGCACTATCTTATCTTTACTCTGTCTTGTCCTCTGGAAGACTTCTTGAGTATTTGGCAATTGCAAAACATAAAGATGGTATAGAGTATTTAAAAGATGAGGAAGATGTTGAGGTAATAACACCCAAAAAAGAGCAAGAAGGTGAAAGCAAAGAAGATAGAGATTGACGCCAACACCATTCGTATAAAAAGGCATGATGGCAAGATAATCAGCATGAAGATAAAGGATATTAAGAAAATAAGGGCGGATTATGCGTATTTTTCAATATATCCTGCACTGGGCGTAGGGAGCAGGCTATCTAAGAAGGCACTACTTGGACATTTTCCTGATTACAACATGGTAATACGTTCAAGGAGGACAAAAGGCACTACCTTTTTGGGCATGATAAAATCAGCAAGTTTTAACAATATACATATTTTTTTGAAGGATCATCATATAAGGGCAAGGCACATTTTTCTTTCACCTTTCTCACTCTATCGTTTCACAGAAAGTAATATAAAACGCCATATAGTTGTTTATAAAAGTGATACCATGTTTCACCTTGCCTGTTTTGAAAATGGATTGCCCATATTTGCAACAAGTTATAGCAAGACGGAACAACTTGACGAATTCTTAAGTGAGTTTTATGAAGATGGGGATGCCACATTCACCCTTTTGTCTAACGCACCTATGGATTACACACCTCCTTTTGCTTTCAAAAAATTTGATAAAATCTCAAAGGAAGGGATAATACTAAATGCCATATCTTGACTTAGATTTTAAAGAAAAGAGATTCAATGTCTTCACATATTCCATTACAGGACTACTTATTATAACATTGACCTTAGGTACTTATCTTTACATGCGGATGAAGAAGGAAAAAGAACACATTATAAAAGAAGGCACAATGCTTTTTACATCAGAGATTATGCCAAAGGGATTTATCAGAATGGATAAGATAGAAAAGGGGCTTTTGGTTGTAAATGGTAAGCGTTATCTTGTGAACTCAAAGGATACTATTTTAATAAGCGGTATAAAACTTGGGATATGGGTAAATGATAGCAGTTTAACGCTTAAAACGGCTCATTTTTCAAGGAGGATTAGATGGTGATAAACCTCTTGGTCTTCGCATTCTTTTTTAGCGTTAATGACAGCGTAATAACATTTAATGGCGGCAAAATAGAGATTATCTCACAAAAGAAGAGGGTATTAACCCTTAGGTATTTAGGAAAAATAGAAGATTATGAAACAGGTCATTATTATTTCTCTAAGTCCAAGATTAAAGAAATAAATGTGTGGAAAAAACAAAATGATGTTTTTATGGGTATTAAGTTAAACAAAAGTTACCATCTTAAGGTAGAAAATAATAGGATAGTTTTCACAAGGCCGCTTAAGTCTTTTTTCATTAAAACTGATAAGATTACCAAGGAGGGACTTAAGTTGCTCTTTAAAGGGGCAAAACTACATTATAACTGGCTTGACTCTCTCGCAGAAATGGATTATACTCTCACAGGCTGGTACAATGAGTACTCTTTAAAAAGGAGACTTTTATATCATGGTAGAAAGAAGGAAACTCAAAAGATCAAGAAGAGATAGGGTATTTGGTGGCGTACTTGGAGGACTCGCTGAATATTTTAATATTGATTCTACACTCCTGAGGCTTATTTTCATATTTCTATCATTTGTTTCTATAAAAGGTGCTGTGCTTCTCTATATTGTATTATACATTGTAATGCCAGATGAAAGAAAAAAGGGGCCAATGGCATTTAATACAAATCATCAAAATAATACACTTATTGGGATTACGCTTATCCTGCTTGGACTTATACTGTTTTTTAATGAACTCTACCAGTTTATTACCTTTAAGTTTATATGGCCATTTTTATTAATCTTGCTTGGTTTTTATGTGTTGTATAAAGGTATTACGGAGAGGAAAAATGAAGACAGATAAGATTGTAATTGGCATAATTCTTATAATACTTGGTATTCTGTTTTTGTTTGCAAGTTTAAATATTCTCTCATGGCAGTTTGTTTTAGGTCTTTGGAAACTATGGCCACTCATTCTTGTTCTGTGGGGGCTTGACATGATTATAAAGGAAAGCCATTTTTTGAAAACGGTTTTATTCCTTTTACTAATACTTCTATCGTTTCTTGTGTATTTTTATGCTGAGAAGGGAAAGATGTTGCCTAATTCTTTTGGAGAGGACCAGAGTTGGTTACCCTATCATTCTAAGACCTATAAGTGCTAAAGTGGAGTTTGTAATTTAATTCAAATTGGGTAAGATTACTGTTTCCAAAACTCCATAGGATTTTCAAGTGCCTTTATTATCAAATCCTTAATGTTCTTTTTCTCATTAATATCTGCGTTATACAGACTCGTTCTTAATTTGCGCATAATATATGGAATGGCATCATCAAAACTGTCACCTTTTATGCCCATATCGTATTTAAATCCTTTATCTGTGAGTATCCGTGATATTATTGCATCAATTAAAAGTAGAGAGAGTCCTGAGCGAGAAAGAGCATCTTTTAAAGGCACAAAAACTTCATTCTCTGTTTCATCGTCAAGATAAAAGTCTTGTGGCGTGGACACTTCTTCCACGGTACTTTGGGCTACTTCCTTTGTTGTCCCCGCTTCTTCAGCAAACTCTTCTATAAGTTCCATAATAACCTTTCTCATAGAAGAGAAGGATTCACCCTTTTGTTCAAACATAGATAAAAAATGATAGACAGCCCAGTTTATCCAGGCGAGGTCTTCCTTCTTAAGTGCATTATTTACATGTCTCTCAAGTTGTTCTTTGTCAATATTGCTCTTTCCACCGCGTGATGCTATAATTAACGATGCCCTTTTCTTTATCTCATAAGGCGCACCTACGACCCAATTTATAATATATAGATAGTAGATAACAAGAATAACAAGTCCTGCCTTCTCAACATATCTTATAACATCTTCCTCTGTAACTTCCTGAGAGCTTGAATGATGTTTTTTTGTTATTTTATAAAGAATGTATGACATTTTAATGAGATTTGACTTTTCTTGAGCCAAAAGGATTTCCATCATGGACTTTTTAATATTAGCGTCTATTTCCTCTTCCAATTCAGGGATAAAGAGAGACATTAGAACGCTCATTGCCTTTGGGTAATGATACAATCCCTTCTCCTCTGAAATGCGTTTTACAGCATTTACGCCGCCCTTAAAAAAAGCGTTTAATATATAAAGCACAAGGCTTGACGCGATCTGAACGCCAAAACTCAAAAAACCGGGATTTTTCAGAGCATCTGCAATAACAAATGGATTGAGTTCAAGCCCATTAAGAAAGTTGTAGAGTTTGTCATACTTTACCTTCCATGAAGAATCAGGATAATATATACCCACCTTTGCAAGAAGGCTCTTTGCCTCAAGTAAGGGCCCCTCTATCTTTTCTGATAGTTCGCTTGTTATCTTCTTAGTCCAGGTTGTATTCTTCCTGAAGGTTTTGCGTGATTTCATTTAAGTTAAATTATACCTTATGTACTGCGAACTATCAATAGGATGCTAATAAGTCAAAGCATACAGAACAATGTTAACCCCCATTTTATAAGCCTCCTCCATCTTCTCTGGTGGGTCTTTGTGCCTGTCTGTCCAACCATCAGAAATATTTGTATTGTACGTATAGAAAAGGCAAAGACGCCCATTTGAGAATATGCCATAGCCTTCAGGAGGGCCTTTATAGTGCTCGTGTATCTTGGGTAAGCCTTTTGGAAAATTGTAAAACATGTGATATATGGGATGAGAGAAAGGGACCTTTACGAGTTTTTTATGGGGAAAAACCTTTTTAAGTTCCCTTCTTATGTACTTATCAAGGCCATAATCATCATCAATGTATAAAAAGCCCCCATTTAACAAATATGTTCGTAGATTTTTTACCTCTTTTTCAGAGAGCCGTATATTGCCATGTCCTGTCAAAAATAGAAATGGATAATCAAAAATCCTATCGTCATCTAAGGTGAGTACTTGTTCTTTAATCTCAACAGAAATATGCTGTACGCGTGACTTTACCTCTCTCATGAGATTTGGTAGGATTTCGGGGTCATTATACCAATCACCACCACCGTGGTATTTCACCCTAACAGGCACAAAGAGCAAAAGGAACGCAAGTAGTGTCATTTTTCGTTTTCATACTCCTCTATTTTTTTGATGAGTTTTTCTACATTCTCCCTATTTTCTATCATCCTATAAAATTTTCTGTACTCCTCTGGCTTAAAGAATGCAGCAACAAAGGGATCTAAAGAAACCATTACCTGACTGCCAAGAAAACTGAGTGGCTTGATACTTTCAAGTAAAACAATGGCTACCACTCCAAGATGCCTCTCTACGACCATTTTTGCCAATTTATCTATTAATGCATCAAAGTCATCTTGATTTTGTATCTTTTTTTCTTCTTTCTCCAAGGACCTTTCCTCCTATGATAACATGTTTAAACGCTGCGTCTGATACAAGATCTCTCCCTCTTATCTTCTCGCCAGACCGATAAATAACGACATGAGAGGGTGCAATTATTTTTCTTGTAGAATCCTTGTACAGGAGGGTATCAGTGAAAAGGGAATCACCTTTTTTTGAAAAAACACGCACATCACCTATGGCCTCTACATTTCCTGTATTTTCAACATACCACCCCTTTTTGGCAAAAAGGGTAGATGATGTATCGCCCTTAGGATTAAAAAATATAACCTTTATATGCTCTGCAAATATTGTATCATTTAAAGGATTTATCCTCTCTGCATACAGTTCAAAACTCTTTTGTTCATAGTTCTTTTCTACCAAATGAGCATTGTACAGCCCCTCTTCCACTTTATTAGCATTATTATCATTCATACCTTTTTCGCATGAAACCATTGAAAAAGTGATAAAAGCAAACAATAAAAATATCCCTCTCATACGACTTTTGCCTTCATAAGGTCATGTAGATGAATAATACCTATTACCTCATTGTTCTCATTAACAACTATCAAGGCGGTTATTCCATATTTTTCCATTTTCCTTGCTGCCTCAACTGCGAGACGCTCTGGACCAATTGTCTTAGGATTTGGATTCATCACATCCCTTGCCTTAAATGCAAAAATCTTGTCCCTTTTTCTCTCAAGGAGTCTCCTTAAATCACCATCAGTGAATACACCTTTTATTTTGCCGCTTTTATCAACTACACTGGTGATGCCTCTCTTTCTTGTCATTTCTAAAATTACTTGTTCCATACTTGCATCTTCGTATACACGCGGCACTTGAGCATCATCACTCAACATCATATCAGCCACTCGAAGCCATATTTTTTTCCCAATACTTCCACCTGGATGATACGATGCAAACTCTTCAAGTTTAACATTTTTCATTCTCATAACAGTTATGGCAATGGCATCTCCAAGGGCAAGCATCGCTGTGCTTGAGGAAGTAGGAGCAAGGTCATAGGGACATGCCTCTTTTTCAACGGGTACATAAAGGGTAATATCAGCAAGATGTGCAAGGTCAGAATCAGGGGATGCTGTTATGGCAATTACAGGCACACCTATTCTCTTGACCAGGGGAATAAGGATCCTAAATTCGTCCGACTCACCACTCTTTGATATGCCCACAAAAACATCATCCTTAGAGATTATGCCAAGGTCGCCGTGTAGAGACTCTGTAGGATGCAAAAAAATAGCGGGTGTGCCCAGACTTGTAAGGGTTGCAGCGATCTTTTTCCCAATAATACCGGACTTTCCAAGGCCAGAAATAATCACTCTGCCAGAGGTGGAGTAAATCATACGGCACGCCTTTTTAAAATTTATGTCCAGATGATTTGCTAATGCCTTGAGGGTTTCAATCTCTGTTTCTATAACGTTCCTTCCGATTTCTACAATGTCTTTTTCCACTTAAACGCTCCTGTTATGATCTTTGTGTATTTTGGCCCATTTGGTGTAAGGGTGCTTTTAAATAGGGTGAGGCCTGTGGCATTGGTTGTAAAATCTGCTTTTAGGTATAGAAATTTTTTTATGTCTTGGACCCCTCTTTTTACCCTCCCAATGGTGATATGAGGGTGATAGGACCTTTTGTCCCTTTCAAAGCCCAAAATGGACAGTCTATGTTCAAGATTTTCAAAGATCCTGTATAAGACATCCTTTCCATCTTCAATATTAAAAAATATGACCCTTGCCCGCTCTGGTGTGGGAAAAGCCCCAATGCTTCCACCTTTTATCTTAAAATAGTCAAATTGTGAACTTACCTTCAAAATTGCTTCTTTGACATCCTCAATTCTTTGCCCATTAACGTCACCAAGAAACTTAAGTGTAATATGGAGATTTTCATACTCTACCCATTTAACACCAAAAAGATTATCCTTTATTTTACTCTGCATGTTGAAAATAACATCCTTTGCATGTTTATCCAGTTCAATAGCAACGAACGTTCTCATAACAAATTTTGGCGGAGGGAGTGGGATTTGAACCCACGAACCCCTATTAAGGGGTCACGCGATTTCGAATCGCGCGCCTTAAACCGCTCGGCCATCCCTCCGTGTGTATTCTAAAAATCTCTTCCATACAAGTTCTGGTGCCTCAGGTCGTATATAGCTCATACTCTCTGTTGCGCGGAAACTCCATATAGCCACCCTGTCAATGTCAAGATTTTTAATTAATGAAAAGAAATAATCAATATATCCAATCTCATCTTTTTTTAAACTGAATCCCTGCACCCACAATTCTGTTTGTAGGTTCTTTTGCTTTGCCCTTTTTAAAAGATATGGAACCTCTTTTTGCATAAATTGTGCAAAATTACCCTTGAGCACCTTTGGATAGGGATCAAGGGAAAAAACATCCAGGTCTCGTAGGTATATATAGGATTCTATCTCCTCAAGTGATGTATTTGGCAATACGCAAAGTGTATTAGTGAGGCCTTTTTTCTTGGAATAACTAAAGAGGTGCTCTAAAAGTCGTCTCTTAGACATCATGCCAAACTCTCTTATGATAGAGGATGGAGCATGATCCATACCACTGCCGTATTCATCTATAAAATAGTCATTACAGGTCTCACAAAAACAGGATATATCGTCTAAATGAATCTCATCCCAGAAGATCCCATCAAAACCAATTTCACTTACCTTATCTATCCATTTTTCAAGCAATTCAATTGTTTTAGGATTATTTGGGCATGCACCATAACCTTCACTCCCATCATGTCTTTTTTGTCTTATTTCGGGAAACACATATAGCCATTTTGAGTACTCTTCTCCACCAAAGAGACGCAAAACCCCCCATGGGTCAGCAAGTGCTACAAGCCCTGCCTTCTTCGTGAGACTTACTAACTCCTCTACACTCTTTGCATAAAATTCAAAATCTCTCTCTGAAAATGTATGTACAATATATGAGAATTTGGCGTCCTTTATTTCTCTCAGATCTTCTGCAAAATGTCTTTTGTCTCTTGTGCTAAAGTATGAGACGCCAAAAATCCTCTTTTTTTTCACTCTACAAAGGCTCCTACATCCATTTTAATAACTTTATCCTTGTATTCTGAATCCAGGTATTCTATGAGTTTTTCAGGTGTACCTTCAAGAACAGGGAATGTTTCATAATGCATTGGTATAATGTATTTCGGCTTTAAAAGTTTTACAGCATAGGCTGCCTCTTTTGGACCCATGGTAAAATGGCCACCTATTGGAAGCATTACCACATCAGGCTTGTAAAAATCTCCAATAATGGATAGACCTCCGAAGAGCCCAGTATCGCCTGCGTGATATATCTTAAAATTGTTTTCAAGAGTAATCACAAATCCGGCGGGATTCCCAAGATAAACTATTTTATCATCCTTAATATCGGCTGAAGAATGTGTTGCCTCTGTCATACAGAATTCAATACCCTCATATCTTGCACATCCTGATATATTCATACCTATGGATTCTATTCCCATTGTCGCAAGGTATTGGCTTATCTCAAAAATAGCATATATGTTGGGTTTAAACCTTTTATATATATCAACGATATTTCCCAGATGATCGCTGTGCCCGTGTGTTATGAGAACTACATCAACTTTGTCCAGTTCACTGATAAACTTCTTGCTGCCTTTGGGATTATCAAGCCATGGGTCAATGAGTATGCTCTTACCCTTTGGTGTTATAATTTGAAATGCTGAGTGACCAAACCATCTGATTTTTGCACCTTGAAACCTCATATTACACCTCCTTTTCTACGAATGAACCCATATTGGCATACTTTTCTCTTCTCATCTTAAGCCTTGTATCAGGGTCAAGAGGTTCTATTTCAGATAAATGTTTTAAAACATAGGACTTAACATTCTTTATGGCTTTAATAGGTTCTTTGTGAGCGCCACCAAGTGGCTCAGGTATAATATCGTCTATAATGCCAAATGCCCTTAGGTCTTTTGCTGTTAACTTAAGTGCCTCTGCGGCCTCATTGGCTCTTTTGGCGTCTTTCCAAAGGATAGAGGCACATCCCTCGGGGGAAATAACTGAGTATATGGCATACTCCATTACCAAAACCCTGTCTGCCACAGCAATTGCCAAAGCCCCTCCCGAACCACCTTCGCCTATAATAACTGAAACAAATGGAACTTTTATTTTTAACATCTTTCTTAAACTTTCTGCAATGGCTTGAAATTGTCCCCTCTCCTCTGCCCCTATTCCTGGGTATGCGCCAGGTGTGTCTACTAAGGATACAATGGGTATGTTAAATCTATCTGCAATATCCATAAGTCTCATAGCCTTTCTATAGCCTTCTGGGTGTGGCATGCCAAAATTACGATATATTTTGTCTTTTGTGTCTCTCCCTTTTTCTTCAGCAATTATACCTACTTTTTTTCCATTTAAATGTGCAAATCCAGTTATAATAGATGGATCGTCCCTAAAGTTCCTATCCCCATGGATTTCTATGAAGTCGTCAAAAGCCTCTTGGATATAAGACATTGCATGTGGCCTGTCTGGATGTCTGGCTATCTGTACAATCTGCCACCTCGTAAGATTGGAATAGATGTGTTTTTTCAACTCTTGCGCCCTTGCTTTAAGTTGTTTAAGAGCCTCCTGAACCTCCTCATTGCCATAAGCCTCCTTTTCTAAAGCCTTTATCTGTTCCTCAATCTCTACAATAGGCTTTTCAAAGTCAAGTGCCTTCATAAATCCACCCCCAGATATAGAGAATTTTTAATATCCATTGAACCCTTTGGTATCATTACTGAAAGACCGATATTGTATTTATTCAAGTTAAGTTTAAGCATTAGATTCAAGGGATATTTAACTGTATATCCAAAAGAAAGGTCTTTTTCTAATGCCAACTCTGTTCCAATTGAAAGGACCTTTTTAAATCTTCTTATGTAAGAAAAATACATTACTCTATTTTCAAATTTCAAATCATCAAGTAAAAGTTCAATGGAGGCGGTATTTAAAGCGTCTTGATAAATGCCATAAAGTCCCCCTTCCTTAGGTAAAGGGTACCTTTCAAATCCATCGTAACCTACCTTGCCACTTAGGTTTCTAACAAATCCTCCGAATTTAAAACTTTTAATAGCATAGAGTCCACCAATATTAAATGCATGACCTCTCAAATTATCTGTCATTATCCTCTGTTCAAATAGAGTTATGGAGGCTCCCAATTTCGTTTTACCATTCAAAGTTGTATTCCCTCCCAACTCAATGTTGAATAAATACGGATATGAACTTGCGTAGTGTTCGTCATCAGGAATGTCGCTCCTTACCTCAATTGAACCGAAACTGCGATACATAGCCTTGAAAAATGCATGTCGCATAGAGAGAGCAAACACAGTTTCCTTTGTGTCAAGTGTGCCCAATCTTCCCATAACAACTAAAGAATTTTCCCTTATATGGCCTGGATTATTCCCAAAAAATCCCATATTCTGTTGAATTAATCCATTATCAGTTTTAAGGAATGAAAATGCACTAAAAAGTATAAAAAGAAGCGTAGACATTACTCACCTCCTATCTGTAAGGCCCTAATGAGCCTTTCATACTCTTCTTTGTTATTGTATTTAATCACTATTTTACCACCTCTTTTGCCATTTTGTATGTATACATCAGTATTTAAAAACAAAGACCTCGCTCTGGTGGGCATACGTCTTTTTTGGGTATTATTATTATGGAGTTTCTTTATAAGTATCTCTGTCTCTCTTACACTCAGATTCTTTTTAATAATTTCTCTTGCAACACTGATCTGTTCTTCCTCTGTAAGTCCTATGAGTAGCCGTGCGTGGCTTTCTTGTAATAGTTTCTTTTTTATAAGTTCCTGTACCTTTGGGCTGAGTTTGAGGAGCCTTAGAGCATTGGTTATCGTGCTCCTATCCTTACCAAATATTCTTCCCACTTCCACATGCGTTAATCCAAATTCATCCACGAGACGCTTATAGCCTTCTGCTACTTCAATAGGATTTAAATCCTCTCGCTTTAGGTTTTCAACAAGGGTGAGGAGAAGGGCATCCTTTTCATCAATGGATGATAGTATATACGCAGGAACTCTATCAAGACCAGCAAGTTTTGCTGCCTTTAATCTCCGAGCCCCTGCTACCAATATAAAGACTTCTCCCTTTCTTCTTACTAAAATGGGCTGGATTATGCCGTGCTCCTTTACGGATGGTAAAAGGTCATCTACATTTTCATCCTCACGTACCTGATACGGATTAGGCTGTATCACGTCAGGTGAAAGATACTCAAAATTCTCCTCCAATTTATCCTCTGGCAATAAGGCACGAAGTCCTCTTCCTAATTTTATTTTGTTAGTTTTTCCCATTTAAAATCTCCATCGCAAGTTCTCTATAACTCTTGCTCCCTACTGAGTGGGGGGCATATTTTAAAATAGATAAGCCAAAACTTGGTGACTCTGCAAGCCTGATGCTTCTTGGAATGACCGTGCGAAAAACCTTTCTACCAAAGTACTTACGCACTTCTTCCTCTACCTGTTTAGATAGATTGACTCTCCTATCGTACATAGTAAGTAAGAGCCCTCTAATTTTAATACCAGGATTAAAGGTATCCTTTACCATCTTAATGGTTTTTATGAGTTGCGATAACCCCTCAAGAGCATAGTACTCACACTGCACGGGTATAATTACAGAATCGGCGGCAACGAGGGAAAGTATAGTAAAAGGCCCTATGGATGGTGGAGTATCAAATATAATAAAGTCATATCCATTAACATTCTCAAGTTTTTTCTTAAGTATTACCTGCCAATCTTTTATATATGATATTTCAACATGTAGCCCGGCAATGTCTTTTGTCCCAGGTACCAAATAGAGATTAGTATCAACAGAGATGCTCACCTCATCCAACTCCTTTTTGCCTATTAAGAAATTGTAGACGTTTAGCTCCTCCTGCTCTTCTACCCCGAGACCGCTTGTTGCATTGAGCTGAGGATCGATGTCAATTAAAAGAACCTTCTTTCCAGACTCCGCAAGGGCATGAGCGAGATTTATTGCTGTTGTAGTTTTCCCAACTCCACCCTTTTGGTTGGCTATTGCTATCTTCTCCATCTCTTTAATTATAAAGTTTTATTTTCATACCAACAAACCATGAATGCTATATGAATATGTTTCATGTGAAACATTTACACAACTCTTTCCAACACAGAAAGATACGAGATATTGTCTCTAAACGGATTCTTAAACGGATAGTTTTTGTAAGGGGGTGGGAGTGTGCTGCCTGTAAAATGCACCAGGATACCACCGACCTTAATAAGTTCCATCATTTTATTCTCTAATAAATCCCTCATGCAAGAAGCTTTTGAAACCACCACATCTGCTTCAGAGTTAAAATGTTCAAGGTCGGTTATAAAGATGTCAATATTTGAGATATCCAGTTTAATGCGCACAACATCTAAAAAGTCACCTTTCTTTTTAGACCTCTCAACTAATAGATACTGCTTTTTCGGATTGAGTATTGATAGTATAATGCCTACAAACCCGGCGCCTGCACCAGCGTCTACAAGTTCTTTATAATTTGGGAGAAAAACATTTAAAAGAACAATATCAAAGAACTGTCTTGCAAGTTCCTCCTTTGGGCTTTTTTTCGAGAATAAATGTATCCTATTTTGATAAAAGAGTAGTATGTCCCAGTAATCTTTTAGTTTTGATACCTTCTCCTCGTCAATGTCGAGATTGTTTCTTATAAATGCACTTTTAAGTTCTTCAAAGATCATACCCTTACAACGTGTTCCTTTAATAATAATACCTTGCCAGGACTATTGGGTACAGGCCTTACAAACTTTACAGGAGTATAGACAATATCTACAGCACCTCCACGACCCTTAGAATGGTATTTGGCAAGCCTTGCACAAAAAAGGATGTCTTGCTCTGTAATGGGCATACCGTGATTTTTTAAGATAACATGCGCTCCTCTGTAATCCCTTACATGAAAGAAGGTATCATCACCTCTTGCTATATTAAATGTAATTCTATTATTATCCTTTGCTGATTTACCTACAAGTACAATATAGCCAGAAGGTGAGACCAATTTTTGTGTGAGTTTGTCTTTTTGTACCTCTGTATCACTCAAACTCTGAAGTCTCTTTAATCTTTTTCCTATGAAGTACAAATGTTCTGCTACATCATTTCTATTTCCTTGTTTTTTAACATGAATAGTGTATCCATCAACCATCAGTGCATTATCATCAATGTCTATTAAACCGCGTTTTAAGAGAGCAGCTGCCTTGTAATATACATAATAGGGGATGTTCTCTCCTAAATAAAAAGCGCTTTCTATGTTAAACCGGATTTTCTTGTAGATATTGAACATGCAATCTGAAAACCCTCCACAGCAATCATATCCTGTGAGCTTAAATGGCAAGACATGCTCCCCGTCTGAATAAAATGTACTACTTTCCATAAAACTTTTAAGCAAATCCTTCTCATCCAATTTTTCTATTTTAGGAAAGTACTTTTTAAGATCAAAATTCGCAAAAGATGAAGGGATAGTATAAGTTTGGCCTACATCACCCCCCTTTTTTCTTTCTCTGTGTGCAGGGTATTTTGCTCTAATAATCCCTTTTTCATCTATTAAAAGGAAATAGGATGATTTACCTAAGAGTTCTAATGCAACAACCTTCAATGTATCTTTCTTCTCAAAAAGCATGTACAGCACCCTGTCCTTTTCAAGTGTTTTTATTCTTGCCAGTTTAAATCCAAAAATGCCAATGTCTCTTTCCCTATGCACAATAGGTAAGTTCACTTCTTTTAAGACAAAAAAAGATATATAGGGATGTGTGAGGTCAAAATACAGCTTTTCACTATCAAAGTCTAAATAACCTGTACGCGTTTTTCTGTTATAATAAAAGCCCTGCACTCTTTTGAATAAAAGTGCCCTTGCCTCCTCTGCCATGCGAGCAAAGTGGATATAGGAAAAATGGAGCATATTAGAAAGAGTAAAAATAAGCCGATAAAGAGAGGTCAAAATTATAAAAACTTGGAGAAAACCTTCCAGTGTCTAACAAATCCTTAATGACAGAGTAATCCAAGGAGAGACTCAAGGCATAAATAGAGGAGTTATCGTAAATGTCAAAACCTATCCTGAAGTCTGGGTAGGAAGGGATGATACTGGGTGCCTCAAGATAAGAATGGGGGAGAACAGATGCGTTTTTTACAGTTTTAAACGGATAATAAAAACCCAAGTTAAAAGCAATGTTTTTATAAAACTGATGTGACATACCTAAGGAAACATAAATGTCTCTTAACCATGGAGAATAACCCAAAACCCACTCTAAATACTCACCAGAAACAGGAGAAAAAATTAAACTACAAAAGCCCGAAAGACCCGCGTTTTCTTCTTTAATCCCTCTTAGGCCTAAAACAATATCCGTTTCATCACCAATACTTTTAAATGCTCTGAGATATGCCGAATAATAGTCATGCTCACTTCTCTTCTCAAAAAGTGCACCAATATCGTATCCAAAATAAGATGTTCTGTGTGAAAACGAAAAAGTAGTAGTATTTATATCTCCTGATGCCCTTGTATAGTTTATACCCAACCCAACACTATTTACGCCCCTCTTCAATGAAGAAATGGCCATCAAACCATTCCTTGAAGCATAGAGCATACCTCCAGGTGTTATCCCTTTTAGTTCTTTACTATAGATAAAATAACCTTCCCCTTTATAAGGGTCAAGGTAGAACTCAGGTACAAATCCATTGACAAGAGAAGGGTAAAAAAGCACAGTTGCCTTTGAGAGCAATGAGTTAATTGGCGTCTCAAACATAGCAAAAGAACGGGGTGTAATAAGTGAGATAAGGAGTAGAATTGTATTTATCATATCAAAAAGTGGGCCTGGGTGGAATCGAACCACCGACCTTACGCTTATCAGGCGTACGCTCTAACCATCTGAGCTACATCGCCATATTTGGTCAAAAAGTCTTAGCAGAAAAATAACATCTTTCTTGATAAGAAATTTTTAATCTTCAGGAAAGAGGAATCATATACCATATTATGCGCATAAAAAAAAGATTGTTTTGAGTTTTTCAGCAAAAAAAAAAGGCGGAACCACAGTGGTTCCGCCTTATACTAAGGAGGAGGTAAAATAGACAGAAAAGTTTTATCTCTCTGTGCAATTTACTTATTAATCACAGCAATAAAGATGCCATGTTGAATTTTTTATTATTAGTACTGTAATTACAATACGTTAAGCTGAATACGTAAAATGCCACTCCTCAAAATTTATAACAAATTGCTCTCCTCATGGGTATATTTACCCCTAAAAATGTGTCATTTAATACACTATGACACTGGTGCCTGATCAGGTTGGCAAGTTTTTGAGGCGGCAGCTATCACTAAGTAAAAAAAAAATAAGGCCAGACCTGAAAACAGGTTTGGCCTTATCAATAAAACATACAGCAAGCAAGTTTGGGGAAAAGAGGCTTACATCATGCCGCCCATTCCACCCATGCCGCCCATTCCACCCATGCCGCCAGGAGGCATGCCGCCCATAGCAGCAGCGCCGCCCTTATCGTCATCAGGCTTATCAGCAATCATACACTCGGTGGTCAGCATCATACCGGACACACTGGAAGCATTCTGCAAGGCAGTGCGGGTAACCTTGGCGGGATCAATTACTCCAGCCTTGATGAGGTCTTCAAATTCCTCAGTGGCCGCATTGAAGCCTTCAGAGCCCTTCATGCCTTTTACCTTCTCGACAATTACAGAACCTTCGCGACCGGCATTGGTCGCAATTTGTCGAATTGGTTCCTCAAGGGCGCGGGTAATAATTTTCTTGCCAAGGCCTTGAGCATGGTTCAATTCCAAACCTTCCAAGGCTTTTAGGCAACGTAAATAAGCAACACCGCCGCCAGGGACGATGCCCTCTTCAACGGCAGCACGAGTCGCATTTAAGGCATCTTCAACTCTGGCTTTCTTTTCCTTCATCTCAACTTCAGTGGCTGCCCCAACATTAATGACTGCAACACCACCAATCAGCTTGGCAAGACGTTCCTGCAGTTTCTCACGATCATAGTCAGAGGTAGAGGATTCTATCTGGGCCCGAATCTGCTTAACCCGGCCAACCAGTTGTTCTTTGTCGCCAGCACCATCGATAATCGTAGTATTGTCCTTATCCATTACGATTCTCTTGGCATTACCAAGATCGTTTACAGTAATATTTTCCAGTTTGATGCCAAGATCCTCAGTAATTACCTGGCCACCGGTCAAAATAGCGATATCTTCCAACATTGCCTTTCTTCTGTCGCCAAAGCCTGGGGCCTTAACCGCAACAATATTCAATGTGCCACGCAACTTATTAACTACCAAAGTAGCCAATGCTTCGCCATCGACATCCTCAGCAACGATACAAAGCGGCTTGCCCATCTTGGCAACTTGCTCCAAAATTGGCAGCAAGTCCTTCATGTTGCTGATTTTCTTTTCATTGATCAAAATCAGTGGGTCTTCGAGATTGACCTCCATTTTCTCCGGGTCAGTTACAAAATAGGGTGAAAGATAGCCACGGTCAAACTGCATACCTTCAACTACGTCCAGAGAGGTCTCCATGCTTTTGGCCTCTTCTACGGTGATCACGCCTTCCTTACCAACCTTGTCCATCGCCTCAGCGATAATGTTACCAATGGTCTCATCATTATTGGCTGAAATTGTACCAACCTGAGCAATTTCTTTTTGCTCATGGGTGGGGTTAGAGATCTTGGCCAGTTCTTCGACAACAACGGCGACGCTTTTGTCCATGCCGCGTTTAATATCCATAGGATTGTTACCGGCCGCAACCAGCTTTACACCCTCACGGAAAATAGCCTGAGCGAGAAGGGTAGCGGTAGTTGTACCATCACCAGCAACGTCACTGGTCTTGGAGGCAACTTCTTTAACCATCTGGGCACCCATATTTTCGAACTTATTTCCCAACTCAACTTCTTTAGCAACACTTACGCCATCTTTTGTCATGGTGGGTGCGCCAAACGATTTGTCAAGCAGTACGTTGCGGCCCTTAGGACCTAAGGTAACTTTTACTGCATTAGCCAAGGCATTAACACCAGTCAGAAGAGACTCCCGAGCTTTAACACTATATTTGATTTCTTTCGCCATTATCATTCTCCTTAAGACAAACTTTTTCGATTCAATTTAACACCCGGATA
>CAJXJZ010000030.1 GCA_913055745.1 uncultured bacterium
ATAAGTAATAAAGAATACGGTTTCCATATCATTAAATTTCTTTAAAATAAGACCCATTATATTTACAAAATATGTTAGGTTTGCTTGTGGTTGCATGAAAAGATAGTCCTTTGCATATAGATTGGGATTCATAAAATGCCTGATGAGAGGGATGTAAAAATTTTGGTCTATATACGCAAAGTAATACCCGTGAATAGGTAAGGATAAGAGGGCAAAGAATATGGCATAGATACTCCAATGGATTTTATTGAGTTTAAAGAGGAGGGCATTTGCTTTTTGTTCTAATTTATTGTTTAATCTTAATAAATAAGCAATTGTAAAAAGCGCAGAAAAACATAAGATAAGAAAGATGAAAAATTGAATGTATAATGCCAAATCTATCATTATTCTACTATATGACGGAGAGGGCGGGATTCAAACCCGCGGTATACCTTTTGGGTGCACACGCGATTTCCACTTATGCAACTTCCTTCACTTAGGCACCTCTCTGTATTCTGTATAATTATAATGGATGTTATAAGGACCTGCCAGAATTCGGAATTCCTTAAAAATAATCTACATGATGGGGCACTGTTTTCTCAAAATAAATATCAAACAAAAGGATATCCATTCCTTAAAATACATAAAGATGAGAATGAGCCTTATGTTGAGAAAATTGAAAGAGGAAATTCGGTTAAAACATCCCCCCTTATTGAAATAACGGTAATTATAAATAGTTTTTACTTCGCAAGTCTAAGTTTTACGAATCCTCTCTTGTAATCTATATCGCAAACACTACATCTTTCTATTATATGCTCAAGGAGGAGTGAATCTTTTTTTATAGAGGTGGCAAAGCCTGTTTGTATTGGATCAACATTTAAGGGGTATATCCTGTAAAACACTGAATCTGTATCTATACAAACACTGATAAATGCACCATTTGGCACTCTTGCATAAGAGCCAAAGATGAAATTGCCCAAAGAGTATGCTATGAGCCTACCCTTGTATACCTCAATGGGTTGAACCCTATGGGGATGGTGTCCAAAAACAAGGTCTGCGCCGTTATCAATACATCTTTTGGCTATCTCAACTTGATAATCTTTGGGAGTATCCATCTTTTCTGCACCAAAATGGAAACTGACAATAAGAAAGTCGACCTTTTTCCTCATTATTCTGACTTCTTTTATTACATTTTCAGGACTACCTGGGGCAATACCAGGTGAGTGTTTCTTTGCATAAAACTCAAGAGGGAATGTCATGGCAAAATCCAATACACCTATTTTAAACCCATTTTTTTCAAGTATTACACCCTTTGATGCATCTTTGAGGTCTCTCCCTGCTCCAGCATAAAAAAGTCCATTTTCTTTTATTGCATGTATTGTGGAAAACATCCCTTCCTTACCATAGTCTAACATATGGTTGTTTGCAAGTAAAAATACATTTATGTTATGTCTTTTGAATACTTTTATAAGTTCTGGATTGAACTTGTAAAGGTATTTTTTATCAGGAAAAGGCGTGCCATCTAAGGTTGCAGGAGATTCAAGATTAACTATATTGAAATCTGCCCTTTTTAATACTTCACTTATGTTTTTGAACACAGAATCAGGATATTGGCGCATTATGTCGGAAACCCAGTTGGCTGGCATTAGGTCACCAAATAGATTTATCCTTACCAGGAATGAAAACAAAAATAAAAAATTAACCACTTTTCTTTATCTCATCCTCGGAAAAGGTCTTTTTGCAGTTTGGGCATCTATAGTATGTTCCTTTTTTACCCTTTATCTTTTCAAGTATAGGAAAACCACATGAAGGGCATTTAATGGCAACAGGTTCATGGCTCAAAGTAAACTTGCATTTTGGATAGTTACTACATGCATAAAATGTCTGACCTTTTCTGTTCTTTTTCTTTACAATCTCACCTCCACATAGAGGACACTTGACACCTGTTTTTTCGGGCTCTTGGAGAGGGCGAGTGTATTTACAAGATGGATAATTTGAACATGCTATGAATTTACCATACTTACCCCATTTTACAACTAAGGGTGCACCACAGAGAGGACATTTCTCATCTAATTTTTCTACCACTTCAGTTTCCTTTATTTCCTTAATGTTATCTTTAAAGTCCTCTAATTTGACCTTTAATCGTTCATAAAACTCTTTGATTAGTGATTTCCAATCTGTATTTCCGTTTTCTATTTCATCCAACTCTATTTCCATCTTCGCTGTGAAATGGACATCAAAGATATCAGGGAATCTCGGCACTAAAACATTTTTTACAAGCATTCCAAGTTCTGTAGGATATAGCGTTTTCTTTTGCCTTACAACATACCTTCTCTCAATAAGTGTAGAGATGGTAGGGGCATATGTGGATGGCCTTCCTACTCCTAACTGCTCTAATGTCTTAATAAGCGTGGCATCTGTGTACCTTGGAGGCGGTTCTGTATGCTTCTCTTCTATCTCAAGTTTGACCCTCTTCACTTCATCACCTTTTTTCATAGAGGGCAATAGCACATCCTGAGGCCTCGTGCCTAAAACCCTATAAAATCCATCAAATACAAGTTCTCTACCCTTGCCCTTAAACTTTACATCAGGGGCTTTGTCTGGTATAAGCACAAAGGATGTTTCTCTAATCTTAGCACTCTTTGTAAGTGATGCCACAGAACGTTGCCATATAAGAGTATATAGTTTTAGAAGATCCTTATCTATCTTATCCTTCAGCACCTCTGGGGTAAGTGATACATCAGTAGGCCTTATTGCTTCATGTGCGCCCTGGACATTTTTCCCTTTATCTTTAAACGACCTTTTCCCTCTTTGAACATAATCCTCTCCAAGAGAAGATTTAATGTACTCTTTTATTTTCTTTATAGCCTTTTCTGAGAGCCTTACAGAGTCTGTTCTCATGTATGTGATAAGACCTTTGTTCTTCCCATCTATTTCAACACCTTCATATAGCATCTGGGCGAGTCGCATGGTTCTCTTTGGGGAAAATCCAAAAAGGCGTGAGGCATCCTGCTGCAAAGTGGATGTTTTGTAAGGTAGGGGTGGCATGATATGTTTTTCTTTAACAGTGTACTCTGATACTATGAACTTTTTATCTTTTATATCTTCAAAGATCTTCTCTATCTCATCCTTTTTCTCTATCTTCTTGGCAGGCTGGAAAACACCTTCAAATTTTATGCCATCCTTTTCAAAAATACCTTTTATGATGTAGTAGGTAGTTTTTTCAAAGGCATTTATCTTCTCTTCTCTCTCGCATATGAGCCTCAATGCAACCGTCTGAACCCTCCCTGCAGAAAGTCCTTTTGCTATGACCTTCCACAAAAGTGGGCTTATACTATAACCTACTATTCTATCAAGTGTTCTTCGCGCCTTTTGTGCATTCACTAAATTCTCATTTATAGTAGTAGGATTTTTTATGGCATGCCTTACCTCTTCTGGAGTGATCTCATAAAATAGCACCCTTTTTATAGGCACATCCTTCACTTTTTTCTCTATCTCTTCCTTTATATGCTGGGCTATGGCTTCACCTTCTCTATCCGGGTCACTACCAATGTAAATAATGTTTGAGCGAGATGCTTCTTGTGTTATCTTCTTTACTATATTCCTTTTGTCCTTGAGTAGGATGTAATGCGGTTCAAAATCGCCCTCAAGGTCTATACCCATCTTGCTCTTAGGAAGGTCCTTAATGTGGCCTTTTGAAGCAAGTACGCTATACCCTCTGCCAAGATAACCCTTTAGTGTCTTAGCCTTTGTTGGGGACTCTACAATTAAAAGTTTTTTTGCCATTTAAAAGTCCACATCTACTTCCCTTAAATACCTTGCCGCTTCTTCTGGAATTGTCGGGTTAATATGAAGACCTGAACCCCACTCAAACCCTGCTATCTTGGTGATTCTCGGAATAAGTTCTATATGCCAGTGGTAGTCATATTCAATGGTAGACCAGTAATGGGGCCTTCCTGGACGCTCGTGCATGGATGGTGCTGTATGTAATATCATATTAAACGGTGGGTCATTCAAAACGACCTTTATCCTGAAAAGCATCTGTTTTAGAGCATACGCAACATGAACTAATTCCTCATTATTTAAGAGGGCAAAGTCATGTAGATGCTTCTTTGGTATAAGCCATGTCTCAAATGGGAAAGAAGAGGCATACGGCTCCCATATAACAAAATGTTCATTCTCCCACACTATTCTTTCCCCAAGCATGCGCTCTTGGGCGAGTATATCACACATAAGGCATCTCTCTTTTCTTCTGAAATGTTCTTGAGAGGCACCAAGTTCTGTTGTAACCACAGTTGGCACCATTGGCGTAGCAATAATTTGTGAGTGGGGGTGCTCCAAAGATGCACCTGCTTCCCTTCCATGGTTTTTAAAGACAAGGATGTATCTAAACCGTACATCTTTTCTCAGGTCACGGATCCTTTCTCTATAGGCTACGAGTACATTTTTTATGTCTTCTACACTCCTATCTGCCATGTGGGAATCATGATCCGGGGTTTCAATGATTACCTCATGTGCACCAATGCCACTTACCTTATCAAAAATGCCCACTCCTTCTCTTTTAAACTCTCCTTCTATCCTCAAAGCAGGGAACTTATTGGAGACAACCCTTACTTTCCACCCTGGTGTATTGGGCTTTCTATCCTTCTTATCTGTTATTACAAAAATCTCAGGTGGTGTTTTGTCCTCATGTCCATAGCAGAAGGGACATAAAGAGCCCTTCTTCTTTTCTTCCTTTGGAATCTTGAAGTCATGCGGTCTTCTGCCCCTCTCTGTTGAGATAACGGTCCACCTTACCCTTAAAGGATCATATCTTATTTCAGGCATATTATACCTCCATCAAAATGTTTATATTGAAGCTTTTTATGCTAATTGGATAAACAAAAAGGATACTACTTCCCTGATAAACCATATCCATCCCTGATTCAGATTGGGATAGGGTATAAACAGGATAGACCCAAATGCTACCTTTCCAAGATGTACAGAACTTCATCTTTACATTAAAAAACTCATCCTCTATTACAAGATTATCGCCTGTATCCTCAAACATTTTCTCATTGCCTTTGTATGTATTATTTCCTACAATAAAAGTGGGTTTTACAAAATGTAGATTAAATTCTATGCCTACGAGGGCTGAAATGGGGACATTTTTATTTGTATTTAATGACATATAAACAGCGTCTTTGTCTAAAATAACCCTCTTTCCAACTTCAAAAGGATAGTGCCCGCCCTCTGGATAAATCCCTCCTTTTCTGTGAAGATACACAGCAGGCTTTGCTTTGTCAGCGCGTATGTTGTACGGCATATTTACAAAGTCTCCAAGTTCCTTGAAATTCATATAGCGCATCATGTCAACATGGGTACCAGGTGGAAGAATATGGACAATGAAGGATCTTCTCTCATACCAGTCGTATACCATCTCTTTTTTAACCTCTTCTTTTACATACCTTTTTATTTCATGAATAGATTTTGTATGGGCATCCTCTTTATGCTCTTTTATTACTTCAACATCCTTGTGGTAATGTTCAAATCTCCTTGTAAGTGTATCCTGAAAATTAATGCCTCTCTTGGGTAACGAAAGTTCATAAATACTCCCATCTTTTGATGTGATACCCAGGGATATATTCTTGTTCTTCATATAAACTTCCTCATATCCGTCTGCATTAAGGTCATCTTTTACAAATAGATCCTTTGCCACAATACTTTCAGCCTTTAAAAGATGCTCATATATGGCTCTTCTTAGATGTGGAAGATACAACCCTCCAAAAACACCATGCCAGTAAGCATCATTAGCCTGTCCTTTTAAAAGATGAGAAAGGGCCTCTTTCTTCCTACTCCCTTTGTATGCGTTCACCAGTTTGGAAACAAATATCATCTTCTTATGCATTGCATTGGCTTCACTGTACTTTACGAGAAAGTTCTTCCATATACCACCTTTTACAAACATTCTGTTTGCCTCAAACAGATTCTGCTTTTTAAGATGGTCTACAAACTCCATAAACCTCACACCTACATCCGCTGGAAGAGACCACTCACCCATTTCAAAGTATGAGGATGATGGAAGATATACCCTGCCCAAGGGCTTTGTTTTTTTCATATACCCTGAATAGGTATCTGTCTCAACAAAATCTGATTTTAATACGGTTTCTATAAATTCACGGAGCCATCCTTTTTCATATACCCATTCAAATGTTCCAGGCCATATACCAAATTTTTCCCCATCGTCAAATATACATGCTGCACCTTGAGGCATATTATCTTTAATCTCTTTAAGATAAGCCATAATCTCAGATGGCTTTTTAAACGGTACAAGATACCTTAATGTCTGATTAATGGGAAATACCCCTATTTTTTTACCTTCATGTTCAGTTAAATAATATCCAAAAAGGTTCTTTTGCAAGATGCCAGATTGAAGGAAGTGATAATCGTCCACAACAACATAGGAAAGCCCCAAATCCACAAGTGTTTTAAGGACATCACTTTCGAATACTCTCTCTGTGAGCCAGAGCCCATGTGGCCTTATACCATATTTTTTCTTTATATAGGAAATTGACTTTTTTATCTGGTGCCTTCTATCCACCTCTGGAATAGAAGCAAGTACAGGTTCATAAAATCCACTTATGACAATTTCAATCTGATCCTTAGAGAGCATCTCTCCTATCATATCAATAAATTCTGGATGCCTTTCTTCAAAAAATTCCCATAAAGCGCCTGTAAAATGCACTGTAAACTTAAAATCCGGATAGTCCTTTGCAATATTCATAAATGGGAAATAACTCTTTTTATAGGCATCTTCAAAAACAAAATCAAAATTGCCCACAGGTTGATGGGAATGAAGCCCCAAAAGCAGTTTTACCTTTTTATTCTGCATAATTTCCTCCTTATACCATCCAATTGTTCTCTATATCCTCTTCTTTTATAAGGCGAAGAGTATAATAACCATCTTGAGGATATCTTTCCTCCACTACATCGTTTAAAACAAGTTTTATGGCAACCATAACTTTATTCTCCTTTTGTAATACCTTCTTAAGTGGGATTGAACACTCAACGACCTTGAGTCTTACACAATGCTCATACGCCTTTTCCACAATTTCAAGAATTTTTCTCCCTTCTTCATCAAAAAATTCAATCCCCAAGGATTTATCTATATGTTCAATGGACTTTTTACCCTCTACGCGGATGTAGAGGTTGTCTCTATCCCTACCATAAAAGAGTTTTGTAAGGGTTGGGGTACTTTTTTGCATTACACCACCATGGCCTTTTTGAAGGTCAATTACACCTGCACCGAGCCATTCAAAAAAGTTGGTAATCTTACCATCTATGGTAGGTGTTATAAAATCGCTTTCATTTTCTATTACATAGTTTTTTTCTCCCTCCACTTTTATGGGTACATCAAGGAAACCAGGGACAGGTAGTGAGAGTTCCCTATAAATGGCCTTAAGATGCTCACGATAGAGCATATCAAAACTCCTGGCATAAAATGTTGGATTATCGTCTCCATACCACCAGAACCAGTCAGACCCTTCTGCATAAATGAGTTCCATCTCCTCTCTACTACCCGGCTTCAACTTATCCTTCACATCGTTTTTCACCCTTATAAGATACTCCCATGCCTTATTCTTTTCAGGATGACCTATCCATGTTGTAAAATCAGACCTTATCCATGAACCAGGATGCAATCTATTGAGTTTTGTTGATTTAGAAGATAATAAGTCCTTACCAGTTACAAACTCCACCAAACCAGATGCATGCATAGAATTAAATAATTTTTTTAGAAACGGGACGCCCCCTTCCTCATAGTTCTCCCATGGGTTCTCACCGTCTAATATAATACTTAAAATAGAAGCATTAGTGTTTGCAATGCTCCTTATCTTATCCATAAATATAGAAACAGCCCTATTTACATCTGTTTTGTAAAGGGTAAATCCAAGCATGTCTGAAAGTTCTCTATCCCTAAAGAATACACGCACACCATTAAACTCATACATCTTATATATTTCAGAGGGAACATGCGCATTCCTTATAACATACCCAAGGGATTTTTCAAGAATACCTTCATCTGTTGCAACCCATTTAACCCCTTGTCGGGCTGCAAGTTCAATAAACTCCTCTGAGACGCCTCCTTCAGCAGGCCACATACCCTCTGGCCTTTTTCCAAAAGTAGATTCAATATATTCCATGCCAAGAGATAGTTGTCTTTTTACATTTTCAGGAAAACTCCACACCTTATCTGGCAATCTTGTATAAGGATTAGAAACCTCTGCGCATTTGGAATTTAGCAGCAGAGGGGATATGGGATGGGCATAAGGAGTAAAGGTTATCTCTATCTTTCCTTCCTCTTGCAATCTTTTGTAAAGAGGAATAACATCCTGTAATATGCGTTTATGTATGTCCAAAAGCACCTTTTTATCGTCTTCTGTAAAGCCATAATCCTTTTTTATTAGTTCTCTTAATTCTGGATACTCCCTCTGCGCATATACTGAAGTGTTATACAGATAAAAGAGCACTACAAGGTCTTGTATTTCGCTATCTGTAAAAGTCCGTACCTTTTTCTCTAAATCGTATGGACTTCCACGTTTGTCAAGGAGATATAGATAACGCTTTGAGTGTCTTAGTTTTGAATGATAGTTTATAGAAAAGAAGTTCTCAAGAATAAATACCTTATCCTCTAAATCCAATGCACCCTGTGGCTTCTTAAAATGATTTAAGAAGATGTCATCAACATCACCCTTTATATAATCTTCAAGTTGTTCAATAAGTGTTGGAGTAAAGTTTATAGTAATTTTTATATCATCTATGTCATCAATAACCCTCGCTACATCGTAGTACTCTCTTATACCATGTAGATAAATCCAGGGCATGATATACACATTCTTCCCGTCTTTTCTAAGACGGTACATGGGTTGGTGCATATGAAACAGGAAAAGGACCTTTACTTTATCCATTGTTTTATGTATTCCACATACTTTTTATGAAGGGCCTCTGCCACTTCTTTATCTATGCCTTCTGTAAAGATGTGAAAATACGGCTCAAATTCGTCTGGATGGACCATTATCCATGCGTCCTTATGTATTATCTTTATTCCATCAAGGAATGAAGACTCATGACCGTGTGCAAGCTCACTCATTTTGCGCATAACTGTTCCTTTTTTATCCCATGGACATGCAATCTTATCATGAATGAAATACGGTCTTTTGATGCTTTTATTGAATGTATAAATATCAGTCTCAACTCTTGCAAGCATCTCAAGAACTTTCCCTATGGCAAACATTCCATCCTCTGCAACTTGAAACTGTGGAAAGATAAATGCACCATGCCCAGATGCCACAAGTATCACATCCTTTGACCTTGCATTCTCCGCCATACTTCTCGGATTCGTTGCGATAGGCTTTACCTCAAATCCCAGACGCAAGCCTTCTTCGAAAATCAATGAAGGGGTATATGGTGGAACTAAAATCGCTCCTCCTTTTTTATAATTAAAAGTTAACATCGTAACAAATACGAGAAGGTCTATTTTATCAATGATATTGCCTTTATTGTCTACGATAATTATCCTCTCCCCATTTGGATAGAGATAAAACCCTGCATCATAATTTAAGGACTTTACTATTTTCCCAAGTTCACGGAGTTTCTTTTCTATGATATCCTCACTCTTTGATATTTTTCTGTAATCACTATAAGAATTGAGTGTAACCACCTCATCTACAAGTTCTTCAACCATGTACAAAAACCTGGGTGCAGTTGTTCCATTGGAAAGGTCAAGAACAATCTTAAACCTTCTATTTTTTATAAGGTCTATATCAAGGGCCCTTTTAAACCCTTCCTCATAAAAATCCCAGAGTTTTGTCTCAAAATTTATGCTTCCTACTTCATTATGATGTGCACGCCTGAAGTCTTCCCTGTAATACACCCTTTCAATAGACTTGGCTTCAGAATTTGATATATCTATTCCATCTGCATCGTAAAAATATATTTCTGTTGACTCTGGCTCTGTTGAAGATTGTTTAAAATACACACCTCCTATCTCACCAAAACTCTGAAGTTTATACCTTAAAACAGGTATAGGGACATTTTGTGCATCCTTTACCCTCACCCCTGTAGAGGCAAGTGCTCCCATAAATGACCTCCTTAACATGCGTGAGGCAGGATGGGCATCCCTTCCTAACAAAACAGTACTATGTCTTGGAAGCACAGTACCGTATGCAGAACCCAGTTTAGTGGTTATCTCAGGCGTAAGTTCTATGTTCGTAAGACCCTTTACAAAAGAGCCCTGAAACAGGGATTTTTTCCATTTTTCTCCCCATACTAAGTTGTCTGAGACCACCGACCCCTGTTCAATCTTTTTCCCAGGCCATATCTTTATACCTTCCTTTATAATAGATTCACGACCTATCCTACATTCATCTCCAACAACAGCACCTTCTTCAACCGTGACATTTTCCTCTACATAAACACCATTCATTAATACTGCATTTTTAACTTTTGAGCCTTTTTTAATATAAACATTATCCCAAAGTATGGCGCCATCAAGCAGGACATTATCCTCTATAATACAGTTATTGCCTATAACTGAACGCTTAATCTTGCAGTTATTTCCAATTCTCGTATTATTTCCTATGATAATAGTACCCTGAAAATTTATACTTTTTCCAAAGATAACATCTTCACCAATGCGGACATCTCTGCCAACCAGATCAAGTTTCTTTCCAGGAACCTTGATATTTACCTTCCCGTCTAAAACATCGTAATTGGCAAATCTGTATGCATCAGGATTCCCTATATCCCTCCAGTATCCTTCTGCAATATAACCAAAGAGTTTCTTCTTATCCTTGAGTAAATTAGGAAAAAGGTCCTTGGAAAAATCATACTCTACATCCTGTGGCACTTTTTCCAACATTTCATCTGTTAGCATGTATATTCCTGTATTGATGGTATCTGAAAATACCTCTCCCCATGTTGGTTTTTCAAGGAATTTTACAATCCTTCCATCTTCATCTGTAATGACTATACCAAACTGCAAAGGGTTATCAACCCTTGTAAGACCTATTGTCACATCAGCGCCTTTATTTTTGTGAAAATCCACTATTTTGTCTAATTCAAAATCTGTAAGTAGGTCTCCACTTATGACAAGATACAGGTCATCACGATACCTATCTCTTGCAAATCTCACAGCTCCAGCAGTTCCAAGGTCTTTATTGGGTACAACATAGTTTATCTTAACACCAAAATCACTTCCATTTCCAAAATAGTTTTTTATGTATTCTGGATGATAATAGAGGAGCATTACAATATCCAAAATGCCATGCTTTTGGAGCAATCTTACTATATGCTCAAGTACAGGGCGGGTAACAAGGGGTAACATAGGCTTGGGGATATTAACAGTAAGGGGCCTTATCCTTGTCCCGAACCCCCCTGCCATGATAAAACCTTTCATTTTTTCTTCTCCCCAAGTAGCCTTTTTATTTCATTTTTCAGTTGTGTAAAATCAGCTTGTTTTACAACATAGGCATCAGCAAACCAGGACATATAGTCATCCTGATATGAAACATAAGCGGTACTGAGAATAACAGGAATTTTTCGTTCTTCTTTCACGATTCTCTGTAATGCGTCAAGTCCGGACATTCCCTTCATCTTTATATCCATTACGATAAGGTCAATATCTTTATCCTTCTGTAGAATATCAAGTGCTTCCTCTCCACTTTTTGCAAGAAGGACTTCATATCCTTCCCTCTCAAATGTTGTTTTATACAGTAATCTTACATTATCCTCATCATCTACAAATAATATACGATACTTTTTATCCATACGTTACCTCCTATAAATACATTTTATGACTTATAAAAGTCCCTTCCTCAATGCCTTAAATTTGTACATCTCAGCATCAGCCTTTTTAATGAGTTTTTCAAGATCTTTACCATCTTTTGGATAAACAGAAACGCCATAAGAAAAAGAATGGGGATTTTTACTATCACCTCCAATCTTTTCAATACTCTCCTTTTCAAATATACCCTTTATCCTCTCTATGGTAGAAACAGAAGCCTTTTTATCAGAGCCCCAAAGTATAACTATAAACTCATCGCCTCCATACCTCACTATAAAATCAGATTTCCTCAGATGCTGTTTAAATACCCTTACAAGCAATATAAGAAGCTTATCTCCAAGGAGATGTCCCTTGGTATCATTTACCCTTTTTAGAGAATCAAGATCAATAAAAACCAATGAAAAACTACTTTTCTCTCTATCAGCAGTTGATGCAAGCCTGGAAAATTCGTTTTCAAGATATGCATATGAATATGCTCCAGTTAAACTATCCATAAATGCGAGATTTCTGAGTTTTAACATCACCTCTGCTGCTTCAAGCACAGGTGCTATTGTACCAGCAACAGCCTCTATAAACTGCCTATCATACATGGTAAAAGAATCCTTTTCAACGGACTCTATATCAATTACTCCTAAAACAGCATTTCTCATCATCACAGGTACGGCAATCTCAGACTTAACATCCTCGCCAGGAGTGGGATAAAACCTTTTATCCTTCTCTACATCATTGGAAATAACAGGCATTGTATGGCGGAAGGCATATGTAGAAAGTCCCATATCCTTTGGCATCCTCAGGCCCACCACACTTTCATTGGCACCCACCTGGGCCACGACCTTTAAGGTATCTCCATCTGGCACAAGTAGAAAATATTTTCCTTTAATACCAAGTACATCCTTTATTATAAAAAGAACCCTCTTAAAAAAGTTGTCCACATCAGAAAGGTTCTTGATTTCCTCTCCAATGCGATATATTGCTTGTAGCCTCAATATTGGTGCATATATCCTCTTCTCTTGCTTTATTATATCCTCATAAGAAGTGGTGTTAAATTTAATGGGCCTTAATACTTTTGTGGCAACCTTAACCACATCAGCATCCCACTTTGTGCCCGCTTGTTTTTTGAGTTCTTGCTTTGCCTCTTGGGAAGTAAAAGCCTTTCTATAGGGCCTTTGCTCTGTCAGTGCGGCATAAGCATTGCAAACAGCAAGAATTCTAACCTCCAATGGTAAAGAAAGAGATGGAATACCATCAGGATAGCCCTTACCATTTACATATTCGTGATGCCATCTTGCCCATTGGGCATAACTTTTAAGATGCTTAATCTTACTTATGAGTTTCTCACTGTATACAGGATGTTCTTTAATTATAGAAATCTCCTCTTGTTCAAGGTGTTTTGGTTTTGATAAAATCATCTCAGGTATAATAATTTTTCCTATATCGTGTAAGAACGCAATATAATAGAGTTCATCACTATAAACATCCAAAGCCTGTGCAACCTTCTTTGTGTACTCTGCAACCCTATACCCATGACCTAATAGAGTCGGGTGCCTGAGTTCTGGTATAATAGATAAAAGTTTAACCCACTCTCTCATATAGTTTAATCATAATAAAAGCGAACCTTTGACCAGTCAAGAATTCACTTTTAGAATATACATATGTCAGAGGGAAAAAAAACATTAGAAGGCTCGGATTTTGCAAAGGGTATATTAACAGCAATAGCAAATATACTCAAAAATAGAGAAAAACTTAATTCAATCAACATATTCCCTGTTCCAGATGGGGATACGGGCTCCAATCTCTCCTATACCCTAAGGAAAGCGGCTTTTACACTCAGAGAATCAGGAGGGCTTAAGTTATGCGAAGTGGTAAAAAGATTTTCTGAAGTACTTATCCTTGAGGCAAAAGGCAACTCAGGTGTCATCCTATCACAGTTTTTTATAGAATTTCAAAAGGCCATAGAAGGAAAAGATGTACTAACAGGAAAGGAATTTGCAAAAGCACTTAAAGAGAGCGCAGAGAATACCTATAAAGCTATTGAAAATCCTGTAGAAGGCACCATCCTAACTGTTATGAGGGATTCTGCAGATGCAGCCATGGCCTCACAGCGCAAAAATGATGACTTTTTGCATGTTCTTGAGGATGTTTATCATGCCACCTTAAATTCACTTGAGAAAACGAAAAAGGCAATGCTCAGGCTAAAGGGCAAGGAGGTTATTGATTCGGGCGCATTTGGATATTTTCTGCTTATTGAAGGACTTTATAGGTATTTCAAAGAGGGGCACTATGAGATGCCTCAAATAGATTTTGACAATGAACAAAAGAAAAGTGATTATATAAAACAGGAACGGATTAAAGAAAGATACTGCACAGAAGCCGTTGTAGAGGGAGAAGGCCTCTCCCAGAAAAAATTAAAAATACTACTTGCAGCATTGGGTAGTTCTCTGATAGTAATGGGCGCAGGTAAAATGTTCCATGTTCATGTGCATACAAACTGGCCTGAAAGGGTATTTGATGTATTGAAAAAAGAAGGGCGTATTATAAAAAAGAAAATAGATGATATGATGTTAATGAATGAAATGGCACAGAAAAAGGAAGTAGGGATAGTTGTGGATTCTGCCTCTGATATACCTTTGGAACTTGCAGATGAAAAAGAAATTTATATCGTGCCACTTTCAGTATTCATAGACGGCATGCCATATAAAGAGGGTATAGACATAAAAAGAGAAGAATTAAACCGCATGATTCTTGAAGGCAAACATGATATAAAAACCTCACAGCCATCTCCCAATGATTTTAAAGAAGGTATTGAAAGAGCATTTGAAACATATAAAAATGTTCTTGTGATAACATTATCATCAACACTATCAGGAACATTCAAATCTGCACAAATGGCTCAAAAATTATTTTCTGAAAAAAGCGCAAACATATTTGTTTTTGATTCAAGGATGGCATCTTTGGGAGAGACTATTCTTGCTCTTAGAGCAAGAGAAAAAGCGGAAGAAGGCCTATCACTCAGGGAAATCGTTTCCTATCTCAATAAACTGGTATCCTATTCAAAGTATTTACTCGTGGTGGGAGAGTTGAAATCCCTAATAAAGCGTGGCAAAATTGGAAAACTAAGTGGCATAATGGGTACATATTTTAATATTAAACCTATCCTTACTTTTGATGAACATGGTGCTTTATATGCAGAAGACAAAATTATGGGCCTTAGTAAGGCGTTTGAAAAAATGACTGCTATTTTGGAAAGAACACTCAAACACTCATGGACCTATGACTTTGGTATTACACATTTTGATTTTGAAGAAGGTATGAATAAACTTGAAGACATAATCATGAGCAGGTTCTCCGCACACATGATACTTAAGGCATGGGCATCGCCTGTTATTGGGACCTATACAGGATCCCATTCTGTGGGAGTTGTAGCAATACCAAGGCTATAACCTTTTTGCCATCCGTCTCTCTCTAAAAAGTGTGAGCATTGTTCTTAAATGTTTAATGGCCTTATCTGGGTATTTTATCGCAAGTTTTGCATGATTTAATACTCTCAATACCCATAATTTAAAAAAGAGTTCTCTCCAATCTTTATCAGAAATGTCAAAATATTTCATAAAAACCCCATAAGATTCAAACCAAAGATCTATATCTATAAATTCAGTATCTTTTCCAGTTAAGACATTATTAACCTTTTCCCCTATCTCCCGAGGGAAATAACGGACCAGGTATTCTTTCATTTTCGGTGTCCACCCCACTTTAAATTCATTTATAGAACCTTTTATATCAAAGGCAACCATATGCTTGTATTTTTCTGGTATATCCTTAAGCTCGTCTTTGTGATATACCATTTTATCTGTTGATATTACAAGATCTTTATTGTCTTTTATAAAATCAAAGCATTCAGTAGCCATTGTTTTAAGGTCACTCAACCTGCCATAGAGTTTATGTTCCTTCCCCTCTTCTATATACACCTCATACAACTTCACATTATACCGAGCAAAAGATATGGTAAATGCTGTATCAATGGACCAATCACTTGCAGAAAGGACTATGTTATCTTTGGACAATTTTTCTGCAATGTGTCTGTTAAATCCCAATTCTCCACCCAAGGGTTGTTCTATATCTGGCAAAATAGTATCAGGCCAAACATAGGCAAAACCTGTACGGGTTATATTCCATGTGACCTGTGCATCAGTGTAAGACCTTGGATAAAAACACCTTGCTACATCGTATCCTTCATCAAGACGCCTCTGTACCCTGTCTATCCATGAACTTGAAAAGGATTTTATATCAGCATCGTAAAAATGGAGAAAATTGCCATCAGTATGTTCCAAAAAATACTGTATTGCTGTATTCATACCATCACCTTTTCCCTCTCGTCTTTTAGTGCCAAATCTTTTCTGCAATACGAGATGTACCCTTTCTTTATCCTCTTTTGACAAAGTATTTATAAAATTCTCAATCCCTTGATATGTTTCATTTTTACTGTATGCAACGAGTATTACCTCTTTTACTCTCTTATTGGAAAGTGCCTCTTTTATGTTCTTAGAAAAAACATCAACATCTTCCTTTTTGAAGGGAAAACATACCACAACATCTTTTTGCCTCATTTTTAGCCCCCTTTTTTTAGATTAAAACTGTGTGCCAAACTGGATATGTGGTACCCATTTGCCCTTGCCATTGTTAAATCCATAAGCAAGGTCAAATCCCACTACTCCCAACATGGGCATCTCCATTCTTATACCAATACCTGAGCCTTTCTTTAAAACAAATGGTCTCATACAGGATGAGTTCTTCCATGCATTTCCAGCATCAAAAAACAGAAGGCCATAAGTGCTCTCACTAAATCTATAACGAAGTTCCACTGTTCCGATTACAAAAACCCTTCCCCCAACATTTATGCCGTTTTCGTACGGTCCCACACTTCTCAGTTCATATCCCCTGAGTCCAAAAGGACCAACATCACCAAGGAAGAACCTCTCGTTAAACGGAACATCATCTGAATCATAAAGTCCCACAACACTTCCTGTAAAGCCACGCAAGGCTAAAATAAGTTTCTTTTTATAATTAAACAACTGGGCTCTCTCCAAAGTAATTTTACCAAAATGTGCATCTCCCATAAGAGGGCCACCTGCCAATTTTGTGCTTATAACGGTCCTTTCACCGCTTGTGGCATTAAAGGACCTATCCCTTGTATCTCGTGAAAAAGACAATGTGAAACTGGAGGTAAGCACAGGTTCTCCAGATGTCCATTCTGTAAACTCAGGCAAATTCTTAAGTTCGTCTGGAATATCTTTGAGTTGGACCCTTTCAAGGACATATCCATATCCAAGATAATTATAATCACTAATTATCTTCTGTCTATACCCAATGTTAATGCCCTTTTTCACTTCTGTATACGATGGTAAATAACTCGTTGTTGAATATATTGAGCCAGAAAAGGACCGCCTTTTTCCTCCTATCCATGGAATAGTGCAATTTAGGGAAAAGTTACGCCTTTTTGCACCATACTCAATTATGCCTCCTACACTCTGCCCCCTTCCCAAAAAATTAGGCTCTTGAAGTTGGAAGTAAAAAGAAAGGCCATCTATTTCTGAATATGTGGCTCCAAGCCCAAGTTGTCCTGTAGACTTCTCCTCTACCTTGAATGTCACATCTACCTGTGAAGAATCAGAAGTAGTGGAAAAGTCCATCCCAACATTGCTGAAATAGTTGAGATAGTATAGATTTCTCTGGGATCTTATAGCCATCTTCCTTGAAAAATACTCTCCTGGGAAAAGATACAACTCTCTTCTTATAACCTCATCATAGGTTTTCGTGTTCCCAACAATATTAACCTTTCTTACCCTTACCCTTATACCTTCATCAACATACACAATAAAGTTAACCGTATCATTCTTTACACTGTCAATTGGATACACATAAGCATAAATATATCCTGAGTCTGCATAAACCCCCTGAATATTTTCAAGGCTTTTCTGCAATTTCTTTTGCGAATATACATTCCCTTTTTTCAAAGCCCATAGATGCTCAAGAATCTGCTTTTTAAAGAGTTTATTACCATTAAACTTAACCTCTCCAACATAGTACTTTTTACCTTCTGTGAGATAAATATTTATGAACATGTCTTTACCCTTTCTGTCAATCCTAAATGAGTCCACATGTGCATTCATATACCCTCTATCCTTATAGTAGTTTTCAATCCTCTTTATATCCTTTGCCAGTTCTTTTTTATTGAGTTTACCAGACCGTAGGAATCCACGCGGCTTGTTCTTCATCTTCTGCAAGAGTTTTTTGTCTTTGAATACGGTATTGCCATAAATTTTAATCGCCTTTATCCTTGCCCTCGGACCTTCATTTATTTGGAACACAACATCTGTCAGACAACCATTTTTATTCTCATATAAGTATTTTACATCTGCATAAGGATAACCCTTCTCCGTATAAATGTCTTTTATATAATTTGCCGCCTCCTTTAATAGGGCATAAGATACAGGGTCTCCAACATGAATAGGAAATCTCTTTATGACCTTTTCTTTCGCATTTTCACCACTTCCCTCTTTTTCTGTACGGTCTTTAATAAGTTCTTTTGATTTTAGCCTCTTGTTACCCTGTAGTATAATGGTATCTACTCTCGGGTTTTCAAAGACCTTAACATATATATCAATGGTGTCATTAAACCTTTTTGCCTTTACGACCACCTGATGAGCAAAGTTATGCCTTATAATATCCTTGAGAGCATTGTCTATCTCAGGGTAGGATATATCCACATTTTCTCTTAGGCCTGTAAAAGTCCTATAGAAATCATCTGTGTTACATTTTATACCATTGAATGCAACTGTCCTTATTACAAAGGAAAAAATTAATGGGATGAGCATTGTTTTTATTCTCTTTTAAGGCTTTCTATCTTATTTTCAGGCTTAAATACTATGCCATCATCCTTCACCTTTGCCACCACTCGTATATCGTCCTTTATTTCACCCCTTAATATGGCTTCAGAAAGCGGCTCTTCTATGTACTTTCTTATCACCCTTCTAAGAGGCCTTGCCCCATACTCCTCATCATACCCCCGCTCTACAAGAAAGTCCTTTGCATCTTCTGTTAAATCAAACTCTATCTTTCTATCTTTAAGCCTTTCTCTAAGGTCCTCAAGAAGAATATCAATTATCTTCTTCAGCGATGCTTTTGAAAGTGATTTGAATATGATAACTTCATCAATCCTATTTAAAAATTCTGGTGGTACTGTACGCTTGAGTTCTGATAGTAAATAATCATGTTTAAATTTATCCTTGACCTCAAGTTTTTGTTCTTTAAAACCAAGTTGCACCTCTTTTCTTAAGAATTTTGTACCTATGTTTGAGGTGAAAATTATAACTGTATTACGAAAACTCACTTTTCTACCGTAGTTATCAGTTAAAACACCCTCTTCAAGTACCTGAAGGAGCAAATGAAACACATCAGGATGCGCCTTTTCAACCTCGTCAAATAATACAACAGAGTAAGGTTTTCTCCTAACCTTCTCAGTGAGTTGACCACCCTCATCATACCCCACATAACCAGGAGGTGCGCCAATAAGTTTTGATACATTGAATTTTTCCATGTACTCTGACATATCCACTTCTATTAAGGCATCCCTATCTCCAAATAGAAAATCAGCAAGTGCCTTTGCTGTCTCTGTCTTTCCAACACCCGTTGGGCCCAAAAAGATAAATGAGCCTATGGGCCTTCTTGGGTCTTTTATGCCAGCCCTTGCTCTTCTAATAGCCTTAGAGAGCGCATTTATTGCTTCATCCTGTCCTACAATCCGTTTCTTTAGCTCTTCCTCCATATGCAATAGTCTTTCCTGCTCTGATTGAGAAAGCCTCTCTACAGGAATACCTGTCCACAAAGAAATTATCTCTGCTATATGCTCTCTTTTAACCTGTGGGGCGTTTCCCTCCTTATGGAGTTTCCTCTTACGCTCTGCTATAAGGACCTTTAGTTCTTTTTCCCTGTCCCTATAATGTGCTGCAAGTTCATATTCCTGATTCTTTACGGCCCTTTCTTTATACCGCCTTACTGTTTCCAGTTCCTTCTTCCATTCTTCAAGTTTTTCATCAGATGCACCTGAACTTAATTTAAGTTTTGCCCCTGCCTCATCAAGCACATCTATGGCCTTGTCTGGCAGGAATCTCCCCACTATATACCTATCAGAGAGTTTTGCTGCTGCCTCTATAGATTCATCAGTGTAAATAACACCATGAAATTGCTCATACTTCTCCTTAAGTCCCTTAAGTATCTCTATGGTCTCTTCAACTGTCGGTGGCGAAACCACAATAGGCTGAAATCTCCGCTCTAAAGCGCCATCCTTTTCTATGTACTTTCTGTAGTCTTCAAGTGTAGTTGCACCTATTACCTGCAAAAGTCCCCTGGCAAGTGCAGGTTTTAATATATTAGATGCATCAAGCGCACCTTCTGCCGCACCCGCCCCTGATAGGGTATGTATTTCATCAATAAAAAGTATTACCTCTTTCGCTTTTGCCGCTTCACTTACAATGGCTTTAAGACGTTCCTCAAATTGACCTCTATACTTTGTACCCGCAACAACAGCTGCAAGGTCAAGAGCAAGTATTCTTTTATCTAAAAGAGCATCTGGAACTTCACCCTTTGCTATTTTTTGTGCTATACCCTCAACAATAGCGGTTTTTCCCACACCAGGTTCACCTATTAAAACAGGATTATTTTTCTTTCTTCTTGCAAGAATCTGCAACACCCTCTCTATTTCTCTTTCTCTACCTATAACAGGGTCAAGTTTGTCCTCTCTTGCCATACGAGTTAGATCGAGCGAAAACTCTTCCAAGGTCTTCATCTTTTTCTTTTCCTTAGATGAGGCTTCCGTGATCTCTTCGTTACTAACTAATTGTTCCATTGCGCTCTCATAGACTATATCAAACCTTGCAAGTATTCTGCTTGTAAATGTATCCTTATCTCTTAAAATACCAAGTAGTATATGCTCTGTTCCAATATAATTCTTCCCCAACTTTCTTGCCTCTTCCTCTGCATTTGTCAAAGCCCTCGCCGCCTCTTTATTTAAAGGTAGTGGGGACTGTATAGAAAGGGGAGGAAACATATCCGCAGAAGAGAGTTCCTCTTGAACAATCTTCCTTATTTTCTCAAGCGTAACATTTTTGGAACTTAAAATACTGTATGCGATACCGTCTTCAACACGTAATAAACCAAGGAGCAAGTGCTCCGCCCCTACATATGTATGAAGCAGTTTTTCTGCTTCTTTTCTCGCAAAATCTATAGCCCTACGGGCTCCTTGAGTAAACCTATCCATATTATCCTTTTTTAACCTCCATTAAATTTTTCAATAACTTCATTTCTTCTTCAATATCACC
>CAJXJZ010000031.1 GCA_913055745.1 uncultured bacterium
GCATTTACTTCGTACCCCGGGGTTTTTTACACTACTGGGGGTTGAAGTAATTTTTTCATTCCTTGAGTGGGAGTAAAAAGTTATCCGAAAGATACAGGTTAATATCAAAGGCTTCTTTGAAAGCCTCTATTACAGCCTTCTCCCTTTCCCTGCTACCTTGGAAGATGATGTTTCCATTCTTTAGAAGCAGGAACTCATCGGGGTAAGGGTATGATATGGGAAAATCGTGGATAACTGTTATTATTGTTTTGCCCGATGCTCTTAGTTTTGCAAGTAGTTCTAATAACCAGATCTTATGTTTTATGTCAAGATGTGATAATGGCTCATCAAACGCCATAATCTCTGGATTCTGGGCAAGTATCTTTGCTACTCTTACCCTCTGCAACTCACCTTGTGAAAGTTCAAGTATGCCCTTTTTCAAAAAATCTTTTGTCTCTGTTATCTCAATGGCAAGTTCTATATCACGCTTTGTTTTTTTAGAATAAAAGGCGAAAAAATTTGTTCTTGAATAAATGCCTAACTTGATAAACTCATATACATTTATGTTGTACATGGGATAAAATGAAGCGGAAAGAACGGCCATTTTCCTGGCAAGGTCGTGAATGTGGTATTTTTCTATCTCTTTACCCCATATTTTTACGATGCCTTGCTGTTTTTTCCAAAGGCCACTGGCTATTTTTAATAGCGTTGATTTGCCTGCCCCATTTGGTCCTGCAATAAGTAGCCAATGCCCTTTTTCTAATTCAAATGATACATTGTTCAATATATGGCGATTTCTGATTTTAAAGGAAAGATCTTTTACTTCAAATACTTTCATGGCGTTTTTTAAGTATCATATAGAAAAAGAATGGGATACCAAAAAGGGATGTTATACTGCCTATTGGCAACTCAAAGGGGAAAAGGGATTTTGCTATAAAATCGCATATAAGTAGAAAAACGCCTCCTGTAAGTAAAAGCCCTGGTAGGTATGTGATATGCCTTTTGCCAAAAATGGAACGGGTTATGTGGGGAATGATAAGACCAACAAAACCTATTATACCTGTGAAAGATACGAGATAGCCTGTTGTTATAGAAGATATGATAAATACGGTTTTTTTTACTTTCTCTGGGTCTGTGCCTGTTGATTGGGCCTCTTCATCACCAAGCGCAATAAGGTCTAATTCTCGTGAAAAGAGTACTAATAAAAGTTCAAGGAAAAAGCCTACTCCTATGGTTATGTAAAAGATGATGAGTTCTTTTTCGCTTAAAACGATATTTAAACTTCCAAAGAGTAGGTAGATGATCTGATCAAGTGAGATGTTCAAAAAATAACTTGAAAGGAACACTATGCTGGATGCAAAGATATTTATAAAGATACCAGATAAGATAAGGAGTTCTGCCTTAGTTTTTCCTCTGACCTGTGCTACCTTGTAAGTTATAATAACACCTAAAAGCGCGAATATGAATGCAGGGAGAGAGAGGAAAAAGGAGGATTTTATGGAGAGGGCAAGTCCTATAAGGTATCCAATGAGGGCTCCACCAGATATGCCTACAAGGTAAGGCTCTGCAAGAGGGTTCTGCGTAATGGTTTGTAATACGGCACCGTTTATGGATAGACTGAATCCCGCGAAAATGGCGAGTAAGAACCTCAAAAATCTCAACTGTAAAATGTCGGGTGAGGTTGTGCCATAGAAAAGATAAACATAGGATAAAAGAAGGAAAGAGAAAAAGGTTATAGCAAATTTAATGTATCGCATTCAAGAAAAGAGGGGCAATGCCCCTCTTTATTAACTATTTGTGAGTTCTTCCCAGATATTGGGTTTGTCTTTGTTTTTGAGATAGTAATCTATGTATTTTGCTGCGTCTTTACCAGCACCTGCGGCAAGGATTACTGTCGCTGCACCCGTTACTACATCACCTCCCGCGAATACGCCTTTCTTTGTCGTCGCAAAGGTTTTTTCATTTGCAAGGAGAGTGCCCCTTCTTTCGTGTCTTTTTAAGCCTTTTGTTGTTTGTGCAATGATGGGAGAAGGTACTTGACCTATTGCCACTACAACTGTATCCACGGGTATTCTGTATTCTGAGCCTTCTATTGGTATGGGTCTTCTCCTACCTGATTCGTCTGGCTCACCCAGTCTCATTTTAATGACCTCTACCTCCTTTACCCAGCCGTTTTCATCACCATGGTATCTTACGGGATTTACAAGGAAGTGAAATTCAATACCTTCTTCCATGGCATTTTCTGCCTCTTCTGCCCTTGCTGTCATTTCTTTCTCTGTACGCCTGTAAAGTATCATGACCTTTTTTGCACCACTTCTTAATGCACTTCTTGCTGCGTCCATAGCCACATTACCTGCACCTATAACAGCAACAGTATTACCTACTTTAACAGGAGTATCGTATTCTGGGAATTTATAGCCTCTCATGAGGTTTATTCTTGTAAGAAACTCATTTGCTGAGTATATGCCTAAGAGGTTTTCCCCTGGTATGCCCTGAAATCTTGGAAGCCCTGCGCCTGTTCCGATAAACACGGCTTCGTATCCATCCTCTTCCATGAGTTCATCAAGGGTTCTTGTTCTTCCAACGAAGAAGTTTTTAACAAATTCTACACCTAATTTTCTTATGTACTCTACTTCCCTCTTTACTATATCCTTTGGTAATCTGAATTGTGGAATGCCATAAACCAAAACGCCACCAAATTCATGTAAAGATTCAAATACTGTAACCTTGTAACCCATCTGTGCTAATTGGCTGGCACATACAAGACCAGAGGGCCCTGAGCCAACGATGGCAACCTTTTCTGCTCTTTTTTCTTTTACAGGTTGCACTTCAATGTTGCCGACTTTTGCCTCATAGTCTGCAACAAATCTCTCAAGGCGACCTATTGCGATAGGCTCAAACTTCCTACCCATTACACAGGAGCCCTCACATTGGTCTTCCTGTGGACATACCCTCCCACATACAGCGGGTAAGGGATTATCCTGTTTGATTACCTTCACAGCCTGAAGGAAATCTCCCTTTTGAATCCATTTTATAAAACCAGGAATATCAATGTGAACAGGACATGCAGGTACACAGGTAGGTTTTGGACATAAAAGGCATCTCTCTGCCTCTTTTATCGCCTCTTCTTCAGTATAACCTAACGCAACTTCATCAAAACTTTTTATTCTCTCTTCCACAGGCCGTTTAGCCATTTCTACTCTTTTTGGCTTTATTTTACCCATTTTGTATCTCCTTTTCAAACTTCTCTAAGGATATTTTTTCTTCTGTCCTATACATTCTTAGTCTCTTCATAAGAAGGTCAAAATTAACTTCATGGGCATCAAAATCAGGCCCATCCACACAGGCAAACTTGGTTTTACCACCTACCTCAACTCTACAAGACCCGCACATCCCTGTACCATCTACCATAATAGGGTTGAGACTTACAATGGTTTTGATATTGTGCTGTTTCGTGAGTTTTGCTACATTCGCCATCATTATAACAGGACCCACGGCGAAGACTCTGTCTATCTTTACATTCTTATCAATGAGTTCTTTTAGCATATCGGTCACAAATCCCTTCTTTCCCTTTGAACCATCATCAGTTGTTACATAGTATTCATCGGCTATCTGGGAGAGGTCCTTCTCAAGAAGTAAGAGGTCTTTATTCCTTGCACCATTTATCACTATTACATGATTGTTGGCTTCTTTGTATGCTGCAACCATTGGATATAAAACAGCAGTGCCAAAACCTCCTCCAATGAGCACCACTGTCCCAAAGTTATCTATTTCAGATGGCATGCCCAATGGACCCAAAAAATCTTGAAGTTCATCCCCCTCATTGAGTAGAGAGAGGTGTTTCGTGCTCTTTCCAACAACCTGAAAGATAATTGTTATCTCACCGTTTTCTTTGTCTGCCTTTGAAATGGTCAGCGGTATCCTCTCACCCTTCTCATGAACCCTGAGCACTATAAATTGCCCTGGTTGAGCGTTTTTTGCTACATGTGGGGCCTCTATAATCATTCTGTATGCACCTGGCCCTACTTCCTCTTTAAATAAAATCTTATATCCCATCTCATACACTCCTCATTGTCTAAATAAAGTTAAAATATTTGTTGCTATCTCTTTAATTTTTTCAAAACCGCTTCTTCTCTCCTTTTTACAATCCCTTTAGCAATATCCAATAACTTTAAAACATCAGGGTCAGCAATACTGTAAATGACATTTACTCCACTTTTTCGAAATTTTATAATGCCAGCAGATTTGAGGATGGAAAGATGTCTTGAAACTGCTGACTGGTCTATGCCCAACTCTGGTATGATTTCTGAAGCCTTCTTTTCTCCGTCCTTCAGGATCTCAATTATCCTTATTCTCCTTCCACATGAAAGTGCTGAGAAGATATTCTTTCTAGGATCTGCTATATCTTTTGTATATTTTCGCATAATCTACTCCTCCATTGTTCTGTTAGGTTTATAATATAATGCACAATGGAGTAAATGTCAACTTATGCATATCTATTATCGCTTAATTCCCAGGTATTTAATAATCCCCAGTGCCGCCTTTCTTCCATCGGCAATAGCGCTTATAGCATCTTTTCGTGGATTCACTACATCTCCTCCTGCAAATACTCCTTCTATATCGGTCATCATATCATCGTTTACAATAATGTTTTTCATTCTCTTATCAAATTTTAACATCTTTCTCCATTTTTCCGGTAGATAACTCCAATCAGGCTTTTGTCCTATTGCCATAATGACAGTATCTATGTCCCACTCTTTTACATCATCCATCTTTGGTACTGGTTTTGGTCTTTTTGCGCCTTCTTCATAAACCATCTCTGTTTCTACATATTTTACCTTGACAATATTTCCGCTTTTATCCCTTACTATCTCTGTTGGAAGGGTTTGTGTGAGGAATTGTACACCTTCTGCCTCTGCCTCATGCTTTTCCTCGTCTGATGCGGGCATATCCACATACCTCCTTCTGTATGATAAGATAACAACTTCTGCACCAAGCCTTAGGGCTGTTCTCGTTGCATCCATAGCCACATCTCCACCACCTATTACAAGTACCTTCTTTCCTATTTTAACCTCTTTTCCAAGGCTGACATCTTTCAAAAGTGTAGCCGCATCAAATACATCTTTTCCTTCCTCACCTGGAATGCCCATCGTCATTCCTATATGATAGCCTGTGCCTATAAACACAGCATCGTATTCTTCATGCAGTTTTTCAAATGTAATATCCTTTCCAACCCTTGTACCGAATTTGAAAACAACACCCTGTTTTTTGATAAAATCTATCTCTTTATCTAAAATGCTCTGTGGTAGCCTATATCTTGGAATACCTAACTTTAACATCCCACCAGGGGCTTCTTGTGCCTCGTATATTACAGCATCAATCCCTTCTCTTCTAAGGTAGAATGCGCATGAGAGGCTTGCAGGGCCTGCTCCGATAAGCGCCACCTTCTTTCCTGTTCTCTTCTTTGATATACCCACTACCTTTTCGTAATCTGGCACTTTTCCTGCAGCAAAACCTTTTAGATACCTTATCTGTATTGCCTGGCCCCTATTATGATAAACACATGCCTCCTCACACCTGTGCGTACATACAGTGCCGCATATCTCAGGTAAAGGATTGTTAACAAACATCCAATCAACAGATTTTTCATAGTTTTTGTGAAAGATGGCGTTTATATACTCTGGTATGTACATCCCTGTTGGACACCCTTGAACACATAGGGCGCACCCAAGACATCTTGTAGCCTCAAATATAGCCTCCTCTTCGGAAAAACCTTCAAGCACCCATTCAAAGTCCTTCTTTCTCTCTGCTGGGTCTCTTTCAGGCATCTCTACACGATTGAAATCTAAGAAGGAGGTTTCGGTATCAGACTCCCACCCTGTTCCAGGGCCAGAGTCATGATTAAGATTTGGTATAAACTTAAAATCCTTTACATCAGATGAGATTATTTCGTACTCTGTAGATAGTTTGAGAGAACCTGTAGGACACACATCAACACATTGTCCACAGAAGGAACATCTACCATAATCAACTTGAGGCCTTAAATTCGTTTGTCCCATCTTAGGCTCAAGGGTCGGGATCTCTACCATCTCTATCGCCTGGCAGGTACATATCTTTGCACAATTTCCACAGCCTATGCATTTTGACCAATCATTTACATGGATGCCCCTGTATCTTTTTGCAACCTCTTTTTTCTCATAGGGCACCCTGACTGTATGTGGTTTTCTTACAAGAAACTTCAATGCATCAAAAAACTTAAGATTCAATCCCATTTTACACCTACCTTTCTGCGTCTGGTGGACATACATCCAAACTAAAAAGTATCATTGAAATATCTGCTATGTTTGTACCTTTCGCTATGTGCCTTACCAATTGAAGTCCATGTGAAAAACTCGGTCCCCTGACATGGAGTCTATACGGCTTTACTCCTCCATCGGATACGACATAAAAGCCATACTCCCCCTTAGACGATTCCAATTTAACATATACAGAGCCTTCTTTTACCCTGTATTCAAAGGGATTGCGTATCTTTATGTTAACAGGGCCTTCTGGCATATCCGCTGCAGCCTGTCTTATTATCTTAATGGATTCTTCAAATTCATATCTTCTCTGCATAACCCTTGAGTATGTATCACCATCTTTATACATATCTGGCACATCAAATTGGAACCTGTCATAAATAAGGTATGGCTCCTTTTTTCTCACATCGTAGTTTACACCTGCTGCCCTTAGATTTGGCCCTGTTACGCTAAACCTAAGTGCAGCGTCTTTATCTACAATCCCAATCCCTTTTGCCCTTTTCTCAAAAATAGGATGTTGGAAAAACAGGTTATCATAGTCTTTTAGTCTTTTTTCAAGATAGTCCACTGTTTTAAGGACCCTTTCTTTAAATCCTTCTGGTATATCCCTTCTTACGCCACCTATTGTCTGATAGATATGATAAACCCTTCCACCAGTTAGTTCTTCAAAAAGATCAAGTATATAGTCCCTATCACCAATGGTCCACTGTGGTACGGTATAAAGCCCTATTGTTCCTGCTACACCACCAAAGTAAAGGAGATAAGCAGAAAGCCTTGCAAGTTCCAGAACGATTATCCTTATATACTGAGCACGCTCAGGAACATCTATCTCATTTAATTCTTCAATGGCCATAGCATAGAGTACCTCATTAATATCTGGCTCTGGAACACATATCCTTAAGATAAGAGGGAAGTTCTTTATCCAATGCCTCAGTTCTGTGAGTTTCTCAAATCCCCTATGAAGATAACCCAAGTTTGGTTCTATTTTTATTATGGTATCGCCCTCTGCCCATACATGGTAGGACATATTCCCTGTTGCACCAGGGTGCTGAGGTCCTATAAAGTATTCATAATCAAAGTCTCTTATTTTAGCCATTTGAGCCTGGCCCCCTGTATGGTTGTTCTTTTCTTGTAAATAACTCTTTTGTAAGGTCTTTCACATTGAACTTCTCCTCTACATACGCTCTTGTATCAAAGTCCTTCCTCATAGGTGGCATACCTTTCCAGTCTTCAAGTAGGAACTCTCCAAGTCTTGGATGTCCCTCAAACTCTACACCAAACATCTCGTGTATCTCCCGCTCATAATCAAATGCCATTTCATAAATATTGATGGCTGTTGGCATGCTCTCGTTTTCACGATTGATATGGGTGCTTACAAGCACATGAACATTGTAATCTAAGGAATAAAGATTATAGACCAGTTCAAACATGCCCTTTTTTATCCAATCCACACATGTAAGAAGTGTAAACTGATGAAAGCCGCGCTGTTTAAGATACGCCAATATAGGGAGGGTCATATTCTTCGGTGCATCCACCTTTATTCTATGCCTTCTCTTTATGTGAACCTTTACAAGTTCACCAAAAGTTGTTTCTATGTCCTTTTTTATCTGCTCTTCATTTTTCATTTTTAATACTCCATTTTTCAACATCAAAAACCTCACTCTGATTCTTTTTATACCACTCGTAGTTTTCTATATACTTCTTCCATGCGTTTGCCTCTCCTTTTGCAATCATCTCCCTTAGTTTCAAAAAGGCATCAATAATGGCTTCAGGCCTTGGCATACAACCGTTTATATAGATATCCACAGGTATGTACAATTCAAGTTTCTTTATGACATTGTAAGAATCCCAGTACATGCCACCGTTTATTGTACATGAGCCAAAACCTAAAACATATCTTGGTGTTGGCATCTGCTCGTATGCCCTTACTACCCTTTTAAGTGTTTTTATGGTCAGGTATCCCGTTATCAATAGAAGGTCTGATTGCCTTGGTGTTGCCATGGGTATTATTCCAAATCGCTCCATGTCAAAACGGGATGTCATTGTAGGAGGCATCTCCATTGCACCACATCCAGTGCAAAAATGCATCATCCATAAAGACCTTGATTGTGAAAAATTAAAGAGTTTCATCTTCTCACCTCCATATATAGACCTGCAAAATCCCTAAGATTGCAAGTAATAATGGTATTCCCCAATAAAATCTCACTGCCTGCTCTATTCTGAACCTTGGCATAACAGCATTTACTAAGATAACAACGTAGAATACTATAAATGTTCCAATAAAGAACCAGATAATATTTTGAGGTCCAAAGAAGATATCTACCAAAAGACCTGTTTCCACTATTATACCAACAGCATGCCACAACTGCAAAAGGCCTAAGTATTTACCACCGTATTCAACCATTGGACCTGAGGCTATCTCATGGGGAGCAATGGCTATTTCAAAGGGTTTTTCTCCCATCATGCCCTGTAGTGCAAAAAGGGCGGCAAGAAAAGAGATGGGAAAGATTATTGCACCCCAATGAGGGAATACTCCCTGCGCCTGAATGACCTTGTAGATTGAGGCCGTATGATAATGATAAAAGACAGGAAGTGTTGCCATGAAAAAGATTATTTCATAACCCAGCATCAAAGATAGCGCCCTTGCCATTGCTATTGTAGCATTGGGGTTAGATGATTCACCTGCTCCTAAAGCCATTCCAAGAGGTCCTACTACAAGGAGATATAATACAACAAAGAGGTCTCCCTTAAAATGAAGTAGTGGTGTATGATTCCCAAGTGGTAAAAATAAAAGGGTTGAGGCTATGCCAGTGTATGCAATTACAGGACCGAGTGAATGCATAACACCGTGTGTTACTGTGTGCCTTTTTCCAAAGAGTTTTAATACATCAAGTATGGGCTGATATATAGGTGGCCCGTATCTATTTTGTATATGGGCTGTGACTTTCCTCGCTACACCCATATATAAAAGCCCTATCACTGTTACTAAGAGAAGGTAGAGGAAAAAGTAGAGTATGCTCATAACTTACCTCCCATAATATATACTATAATTGCAAAAAACAGGATAATATAGAAAAGATAAACCCTCGCATCACCCATGTAAAAGCCACGTGCTATTTCTCCAAGAAACGATACGACCTTTAAACATGCATTTAATATCTTCTCAAAACTCCATGTAAGAGGCTTCCCAAAGGCCTTTCTCATAAATCCATAGAACTCTCCCCCGTAGTGTAGTCCAAAATCCTTATCAATCCACTCTGTGGCTGTGTAGTTGTCTTCCTGTGCTGCCCTGTAAGATTTTCCAAAGATAAGATAGATTATAAACGAGAGTGTAAATAGTAGTGTCATTGTAATGCCTATTGCAGGGAAGTTTACATGACCTAAGGGTGTAGTCATGTTTGTGAGGTTATATGCAAGGTCTGGCTTTAAATAGAACCTTACTATATAGTCTATGGGCTTTACCACAATACCTGGATTAGTGCCCAATACAAAAAGCGGTATAAGTAGAACTACTATGCCAAATCCATAACCGAATGGCGCCTCTTTGATATGTTCATGCTCTTTATGTAATTTTCCAAGGAATATGCTGTGTATCAGTTTATAAGAATAGAGAAACGCGGTAATTGAAGCAAAAAACACAAGACTTACAAGAAAGAGGTCATTTTTCAGAATTATTGCTTCATAAAGCAACCATTTTGAGGGAAAACCTATTGTTGGTGGGATACCCGATGTTGCGATAATACCGAATAAAAGGCCAATAAAGGAAAGTGGCATTTTCTTTATAAGGCCACCCATCTTCCGAAGGTCATGCGTTTTTGTCCTATAATAAACGCCAGCCACAACCAAAAACAGAAGGGATTCAAACACGGCATGACCTAATGCATGGAAAAGTGCTGCAACCACACTGAAATGTGAATAGACGCCGAATCCCACAGCGACATATCCTAATTGGCTTATACTGGAGTATGCGAGGAGTTTTTTTGCGTCATCTTGCATAAAAGCGTATATGCCCGCAAGAGAGGCTGTAATGGCTCCTATGTATGCAAATACCTTAAGTAGCCATGGATATAAAACAGCAATTTGTGAAAATACATTAAATAGAGCAATAAAGTATCCAAAAACGCCTATCTTTGAAAGTCCACCTGAGAGAAATACGGTGTATGTATCCTTTGAATCCGTGTATGCACCAGGTGCCCATAAATGAAAAGGCATGAGGGCTGTTTTTACCATGAATGGTGTAAGAAGGAGTATGAGTATCCAGAGTTTAATATTGCCTCCGAGGTATGAAATATCCGTTATCATTACGGAGTGGGTATAATTTACCTTCAAAAAAGTGCCCAATAGGAAGGCATAGGCTCCAAAGGCTGACCACATAACGTATTTAAATGCAGATCTGTGCGATGTTTCGCCGTTCCCCTTTAACACAATGAGAAATGAGAAAAGGCTCATTGTTTCAAAGAAGAAGAAGAAAGAAATAAGGTCTTTTGCAAAGAGTACGCCTAAAGCACCCAAAAGTGAAAAGAATGAGAACATATAATAGGCGCCATCGTTATCTTCATGGAATGAGGCAATAAGGAAGATGAGAAAGAGGCCAAGGAGTATTATACCAAAGAAAATACTAAGCGCCGACATCCCTGTCCCAAAATGCACATTGTAGATTTTTATGTTAAGGGCATACGCTTGGCCTGGCCTTATCTTAAAAACGAAGTATAAAAGGCCTCCTATCGCACCTATTAGTGATATGATGTTTCGCAATACCTTTATAGGACCTAAGATAAATGCTAAAAGTCCTGTTAAACCTATGATAAGAAGAAGCAAAAACATAGCCATCACATACCTCCCAAGATTGAAGAAATGTACATGCTTCTTTCCATAAGTGATGCAGCAGCGTTCTGTGCTATTTTAAATACAGGGTGTGGCCAGAGGCCAAACACAATCAAGGATAGCGCAAACAAAAGCATAACAGAAACAGGGATAACACCTATGCGGTATTTTTTACCCTCACCCTTAAATAGATTAACGATTACATTTGCGTAGTAATATAGCTCAACAAGGAACACAAGGAGTAAGAGTGCAAGAAGATACATGAGATTTGCCTTCATTATACTGATAAGAAGCGATATTTTTGACCAAAATCCGAAGAAGATTGGCATACCAATGATGGACAATACACCTGTTGCAAATAGGAATCCTAAGACAGGATTCGCTCTGCCTGCCCCTTTAAGGTCTTCTATATCATAGTTTCTCGTATTTCCAGTTAAAGAGCCGAGGGATAGGAATAAAAGTCCCTTACCAAAGGCATGGTTAAGGGCAAGGAGAATAGCTGTTGTAAGTACAAATACATCTCCTCTCTTTGCGAATACAGATAAGATGAGCATCAAAAGTCCCATCTGTCCCACAGAGGAATATGCAAGCATTCTCTTTACATTTTTCTGCATGAGTGCCGCAAGTTCAGCAACAATGAAGGTTGTGATAGCGAGGTAGAATATGATGTTTGTAGCATAAAGTCCGCCATAAATAGTAAGGAATATCCTTGCTGCAAGATAAATGCCTGTTTTTGATATGATGGATGAAAGTTGTGTGCTTATCTCGTCCATTGCACCTTGATATGCATCCGGTGCCCATGCGTTAAGTGGAAAGAGTTCAACCTCCACTCCAATTCCTATAAGAAACAGGATGGATGAAAAGAGTTTAACACTATCTGGTATACTGGGCATAAGTTTCGCAATGTGGGCCATATTAAGGGTGCCTGTGGAAAGATACAGGACAATAATACCCAAAAGATAAAGAGATGAACCTATGGCACCTATCATCATATATTTAAAGCCGCCTTCAAGTGCCTTTTTGTCTTTCCCTGACGCAACAAGTCCAAAGGATGATATCTCCAATATTTCAAGAAATACAAAAGAGTTAAAGAGATCACCAGTCATTACAATGCCAGAGGCACCAAGGATGTTGAGGAGAAACAGCATATAAAAGCGCATATCTTTTCTCTCTTGTGATAGGTAGTATATAGAAAGCAAAAATCCTATGACCTGTATCAAAATGGCAAAGAGCAGGCTGAATTTATCTATGGCGAGGTTTATTGCTATTGGTGGTTTCAGCCCTGCAGTAGTTATGAGCATTGCTCCTTCTCCTACATGTTTAATGTTAGTAATCAATATCCAAAGGTTTATGAGCGTGGCAAGAGGAGGAACAAATGGAGGCAGTTTCTTAGATAACATATGAAGCAATGGAATAGAAAAGGCCAAAAACAGCGTAAGTGCTATGACAAGTATTGGGCTTACCATTTTAACTCCTTTAGTTTTGCTATATTACATGTGCCAAACTTTTCTTTAATTTGCATCACTATCGCGAGACCCATAGCCATTTCAGCAACACCAATAACTATTGCCGTGAGAACTAATGCCTGCGGAACAGGGTCAACCACATTCTTGAAAATATTGGGGTATTTTGAAAAGATAGGAGCAGTTCCTCCATTTATATAGCCAAATGATACAATGAGCAGGTTTAAACCCGTATCAAACACATCAATGCCCAGAAGGATTTTAATAAGATGCCTTCCAGTGATGGCGATAAATACCCCCATTACCATCAAAAATATAGCACTACCATAAAATATAAGTCCTGCATCCATTTCAAGCCTCCTTAAGATGTAATAAGATACCTGTCATTTCACTACCAACCTTAAATCCTATGATGATGTAAATTACAGGTATTATACCCGCGCTAAAGACCCTATTGGGAATGCCCAGTGGCATTACATTATCAAGGAAGGAGAAGGCAAGGGCAAGGCCTAAAAGCCCAACGATTACATAAAGCGTACCCGCAAAACTCTCAGTTGCAGAGAGCAGATATTCAGATGGTGTAAACGACCTCTGTGCTATAAACATCATAAAGTATCCCGTTGCAATTACCACACCTGCCGGGAAACCTCCTCCTGGTGTTAGGTGTCCGTGTATGAAGATATACGAACCAAAAAGAAGCACTAAGGGAAAAAGGTGTTTTGTTACAGTTTCCATTATTAAAGTAGGCTCAGGTTTTTCCTCTTCTTCTCTTTTCATACCAGCAAGTATAAGACCAAGACCAGTTGCAGCAAGAAAGAGCACTGTAACCTCTCCAAGTGTATCAAATCCCCTGTAGAGCGTTACGATAGAAGTTACAATGTTTGTGGCACCTTCTTCTTTTATACCGTTTTCCACATAATGTGCTGCAACACCACGGAGAGGGCGTTCTCCAAAGGGGAAATGAACATATACGAAAGAGTATAGAATATAACCAAGATAGAGTGAAACCAAAAGCGCGATCAATCTTCTAATCATCCTCATACCTCCCTGTTTTTTTCATGGCATAAAGCAAAATACCTGTTGTAAGTCCTGCACCTATAGCGGCTTCTGTAATTGCCACATCAGGTGCCTGTAAGATTAAAAAGAAGATAGATGCGATGAGACTTATAACAGCAGAGCCTAAGATTGCTACAAGGAGGTCTTTTGAGAGGTATATTATTATTGTACCAACTATTAGTACAACAGAAAGTCCCAAAGCCATAAATAGAATGAGGCTATTCATTTTTATCCTCCAAATGTTCTCCATATTTATCACATACAGAGCCTTTCCAGAGTTTCACACCACTTTTATATGCTGCCCTACCAATGGCATGCGCTGATACAGGATTGGTAAAAAGAATAAAAAGCATTATGAGTATGCATTTCAAAAGCCACGCAGGATGTATGATACCAACCCCTAAGATGCTTGACATTGCGCCAAGTGTTACGGCTTTGGTAGAAGTCTGCATCCTATTGTACACATCAGGCATTCTTAAAAGACCCAATGATGCAAGGAATATAAATATTCCGCCAATAATTAAAAATATATCTCCTATAATCCTTCCAACCATTTATAGTCCTCCCTCAAGAAATCGCGCTATGGCAACCACTGCTGTAAATGCCAAAACAGCATAGACTAAGGCAACATCAAGGTATATTTGTCTATCAAAAAACAGTGCAAGGACAACAAGGACTACAGTAGTAATGGTGGTAAGAATGTCAGTAGCCACGACCCTGTCAGGGGCAGTGGGACCTATTGCCAGCCTTATAAGGCTGAAGATTACCCCCAACATGACAAGACCAACATATATGTACACACTCAATCCATGAATTTCATAAGGCATTTTTCAAACACTCCTGGTATCATTTTACTTGCCTCTTCTACATCCTGTGATTTAACATTTATCCAGTGAATGAACATCTCATCACCTATTACATCAATAGTAAAGGTTCCGGGTGTTAGCGTTATAGAGTTGGCAACAAGTGTTTTCCCAAGATCACTTTTCATTCTTGTTTTAACCTTTACAATCCCAGGATTTATTGGCCTTTTGGGATGTATAACCCTGTATGCCACATCTAAGTTAGCCTTTATCATCTCCCATATCAGGTAGGGAAAGAAGTAGACAATGCCGCATATAACCCTTTTAGGTGTTAAATTCTTAAGTCCTTCGGTTGTAAATATGTGGAATGTAAACAAAGCCAGAATAATAGACACGGCGGCACCTGTTATAAGTTCATCCCACCTTAAGGTGCCTGTCAGTGCTACCCATACCACAAAGAACATAATTACTGTGTACAGGTATCTTGACACACTCTTCACATTATCCCTCCTTTTCTATCTCATAACTTAAAATTTCAAGTTCTGCCGCAATCTCTATGTATCTTATGGGAACCTTTTTCTTTAATGGACACTTAAGAAGGGCAAAACTTAAAATGCCCCTAATGCCCCCATCAATCATCTTATTTGCTACTTCCTCTGCCTCTTTTTGAGGTACTGCTATAATACCTATCTCAACAGAGTGCCTCTTAATAATCTCCTTAATGTCCTCTATATGAAAAACAGGCACATTATTTATTTTATTCCCTATCAATGCCTTTTTCACATCAAAAGCAGCCACAATTTGAAACCCATTTTTTATAAAGGGAAAGTTCAAAATCGCTCTCCCCATATTTCCAACACCTGCCAATACGGTCTTTTTAATCTTATCAAGGCCTAAAATTTTCTTAATATGATCTTCAAGTTTACTTATAGGATACCCAACGCCCTTTGTCCCAAACTCCCCAAAGTATGATAGATCACGCCTAACAAGGGAATCACTTATATCACAGAATGTAGCGAGGTCGCGTGATTGGACGATTTTATCGCCATCTTCTTTAATAAACTCAATGCACCTTAAGTAATGCGTGAGCCTTCTTATAGTAGCCTCAGGTATTTTTCTACCCATTTTGCACCCCTTGTACAAGTGATAACTTTCACATGTAATATGATGAAGGAAAAATATTGAATAGTCAAGTGCATTGATACCAAAAAATCTGTTTAAATTATTGACTCTCCATACCCCCCCTTAAAATAAAATAGTTGGCACAGGGCGCAAAAAAGAAAGGCTGCAGTATGAAATAGATGGACAGAACCCATCAGATAGATTATAATAAATGACACTCTTTTAAAATGATAGGTTTAAAAGGGCATGAAAACACATTATCATAAGAATTTTTATAACTTAGAGATCCCTTATAAAGATGGGATGTTGCTTTATAACATTATAAACAAGAACTTTGTTTTTCTCAATAAGGAGTACTCAGACTTTTACAACGATAAACAAAAGTGGGAAATGGAACAATATAGCAATATGCTAAAGGAATTTGAAGATGCTGGGTTTATCCTAAAAGACAGCATAGATGAAAAGGGCCTATATCTCAAAAATTTTTATTTATCAAGATGGTATTCCAAAAAACTCCTTTTTACCATAGTGCCAACCACATCTTGTAATTTTAGATGCCCTTATTGTTTTGAACAGGGCATAAAATTTAAGACCATGCAAGACGATGTAAAAGAGAAGGCAAAGTCTCTAATAGAGGAGAGGATTAAGACATTTAAGCCAGAGAGCGTTGGCGTATCCTTCTATGGGGGTGAGCCCTTACTTGAGAAGGATAAGATAATTGATTTTGGCAGGTTTTTCAAAAGACTTTCCATGTTGCATGGATTTTCATATAACGCAGATATTGTAACAAATGGCTATCTTCTGACAGATAAAGTGGCATTATCTTTATATAATGATGCAGGCATAAAATCGGCGCAAATAACAGTGGATGGACCAGAGAGCATCCATGATGCAAGGAGGTTCCTTGCAGGAGGGGGGAAGACCTTTAAAAGGATTATTACCAATATAAGAGACATCCTCACGCTCAGTATAGATTTTGTCATAAGGGTTAGAGTAAATGTAGATAAGACAAACATTAATTATATGGATGAACTCTTAAAGGCCTTATCCACGCTTCCACAAAGGGACAAAAAACTTGAGGTCTATTTTTCTCCTGTAACAGGTGAGGCGGACAAAACCAACGCTTTTATGAGTGATATATTGTTCTCACAGGAAGAATTTGGGAGAGTATATGTTCATAAGATTCTCCCATTACTTAAAAAGTATGGGTTTGATTTTGAGCGTTATCCTGAGATAGCCTATGTATTCTGTGGAGGCATAACACCCTATCACATACTTATTGATAGTGATGGGACAATAAAAAAATGCTATGACCTTGTAGGAAGGGAAAATGAAAGCGTAGGGGATGTAGAAAACTACAGGGAGGACGACAAAAGGGTCCTTTTTTGGGAACTTTTTGACCCTTTGAGTGAGGAGTGCAAAAATTGCAAGTATCTTCCTGTATGTGGGGGAGGATGTCCTTATAAGAAGATGAAGGAGGGGAAGAATGTGTGTGAGATGTGGAGGTATGTGTTAAAGGACTTACTTGTTAAAATCTATGAACTAAAGGAGGAGGATAATGAAAAAGGGTAGATATGCCCTGTATTGGGATTATCTAAAAAGGTATTCATTAGCCCACAAGACACTCTTTTCCTTTATGTTTCTCTCTCTCATCTTTGCCACTGTGTTGCAGATTCCCGTGCCATTACTTTATAAAAAGATTATAGATGATATATTACCAAAAAAGCAGGTTATGCTTCTTTTTAAGTTTGGCTTACTGGTTCTAGGCATAGTATTTTTAAGGGAGTTTTTCAATTATTTAAGCCGAATATACGCAAGAAAATTAAAGAACAAGATGTATTTCACATTGACAAAGGAACTCTTTGAAGGATTTTTCCATATCCCGTATAGAAAGATAAAGACATCAAATGCAGGGTATTTTGACTCACGCATATTTGAAGAACCCAAAAATCTTGAACAAGCACTAACAGAAAGCGTTGTATTCACCCTTAAACTCGTACTCATCTTTATCTTTGGGCTTGTGGTATGCTTTCATCTTTCATGGCGATTAACACTGGCTATATTCATTTTTGTCCCATTTTACTATTTAATGAACGGTTTATCATCGCCTTATATAAGAAAAATTGCAGTAAAAAGGGAAGAAATAAAGGCAAGGCTCAGGGAGTATGCCATAGGCTCATTAAACGCATACAAAATAGTCCTTGCAATAAGGGATGGGATGCGCATTATAAATAACAGCATCCAAAGGCATTTAAATCAATTCTTGGGCATAAGATACAAGTATGATAAGGCATCCTCCCTTTATAATGGCCTTTACGAGATTTTATCAGATGGCATGCCCATTGTAATATTCTTCTTTGGCATATACGAGATTATTCATGGAAGACTTACCATAGGTGGTCTTGTGGCATTTACTGAACTTATGCAATATGTAAACATGCCACTTCAACATTTTTCAGACATTATCATAGAAATAGAAACAACAGTTGGCATTATTACAAGGATAGAAGAGTTTAAAGGCATGATGAAAAAAGATAGAGGGCAAAAAAGTATTGATAATGTTGAGAGCATTGAACTTGAAAATATAGGTATAAATTTTGATGGCAAAAAGATCATAGATAACCTCTCTTTTACCTTTCAAAAGGGCAAAGGATATATAATAAAAGGTGATAATGGCGCAGGAAAGAGCACGCTTTTAGATACTATCTTGGGTTTTTATTTGCCAGATAAAGGCAAAATAGTTATAAATAAACAAGTTGATATAAAAGACATAGACAAAGAGCATTACAGAAGGCGTTTGAGCATAGCCTTTTTCCCACCTATTTTACTACCATTAAACAAGGAGAATATAGAACTTGTGAAAGATGAAGAACTCTTAAAAATAGCAAAAGAAATAATAAAGGGCAAAGAGGATAAGATGTTCAGTGAACTTTCAGCAGGAGAGAAGCAGAAACTCAATATTCTCATTTCATTGAGTAAGGATGCAGACTTTTACCTCTTTGATGAGCCCTTTTCTAATATGGACAAAAACGCTATCCTGACATTTAAAGACCTTATCTTAAAAAGAACCATAAAAAGAGGAAAGGGCCTTGTTATGATTTTACACCAGGATTATAACATGGCAGATTACAATTTTGATACCCTTTATCTTGAAAAAATAACACAGGAGGTGTAATATGTTAATTGTTCTATCTCTCATAAACTCTCTTGTAATAAAGCCTTTTTATAGCCAAGAAATAGGAAAGATAGATGCACTCTCAAAAGGTAATATCTATCGTACCATAACCGTATATCCAAAACTGGACTCCTTTCCAGAGGATTCCACATTGTTTTCAGTGGGCTTTTCAAAAGGGAGATTTATTATAAAGATAAAGGCATATCAAAAGGAAAAGATTGCAGCCAGTATATTGAAAAACGACCAGGAAGACATTATGAGTGATGACTGGATTTTAGTAATGTTGGACGTTCAGGGAAGTGGTAATACCGCTTATGGATTTCAAGCAACACCTAAAGGCACAAAGAGGGATTTTATGCTCACTCAAGGTGGTGATAATGTGGTTGAATGGGATGGAAAATGGGATGTAAAAACCCAGAAGACAGATTATGGATACTCTATGATGTTCATTATTCCTCTAAATACATTGAGTTTCACAAAATCAAATTGGGGTTTTAGACTTGAACGATACATATCCGCAAAAGGTGCATTACAGGTCTTGTGTAATACAGGCTCTTTTCAGAGTTTAGATAATATCGCAAAGATAAGTATTGATTTTAGCAAACTCAGCGATAATATTGCAAAGGGCATAGAAAAGGGTTTTAAAATATCACCATCGTTTTACATAAGGTCTTTCAGGCATGATTCAGCAAATGCTCCATCTTCCTATGCCTTAATGTATGGTGGAAATATACGATTAAGAAAGGGTAATGCAACATTATTAGACCTTGCTATACACCCTGATTTTTCTGATATTGAGGCGGATATATTAGAAATCCCAATGAATAAAAAGCCCATCTTTTACCCTGAGAAAAGGCCATTCTTTATGGAGGGAAGAGATATTCTTATGACGCCTATTAATCTTGTAAGAACAAGGAACTTTGAAGATGTTTCATCAGGCTTAAAATTTTATACAAAATCAAAAAATATATCAAGCATTTTCTATGTGTTAAAAGATGAAGTATTTGATACCATATCCTTTGGCAAGGCAAATTATAGTCCAAAAAATGGGTACAATGTTGGACTTTCATACATATTCTCTCCATATTCATACAAGTTCATAAGTTCTGATGCAGATTTGATACTTTATAATAAAGAGCATATTGGTGCCAGCGTGCAATTTTCAAGAAGGTTTGATACAACGAGCAATCTATTTTACGCAAAACTCTACAGAAGGTCCGAGTTTACGGGTTTAAACATGCGTATAGAATTTACACACATAGATAAACATTTTCTCACTCCTTTGAGCACTCTATATTTTGATGATATAAATGAGGTCTCATTGCTTACAGAATATGGTATAGTGTTAAAAAACAATATTGCCATAAAGCCCTCTATCTCATACTATCAAGATAAAGCCGCATCTTCAGATACCCTAAAGGACGCATCATTAAATGCATCTATGAACTTGACAAAAAACAGATTTTCCTTAGCATTACAGTATCAAACAGAAAAGATGCCATACCTTCCTTACAACCTACCTAAAAAGTCTTACTCATATCAAGGCGTGGCTTTAGGTTATTCCGTCTCAAGTTATGAGAATGTAGAACTTGCATATCTTAAAGGTGAGTATCTTGGTTATACCTCAGATTATAAGTTATTAAAACTCAAACTAAGTCCTTTTGGGCTTTTCAATATAGGCTTTAAATATGAAGGAATGGGATATCAAAGTTCAAGCGGTCTTCCAAACGAGGATATGTATCAGTTCTTCGGCATAATAAATATAAAGAAACTACATTTTATGCTAAAGCCATACATAGGTTATCACAAGGTGCAAAACAGTAAAGAGATATTTACAAAGGAGATTGCATACCTCAATATTTCAGATAATTTTGGCATTTATGGCGTTTTTCAGATGCAAGATAATGCTGTTAAAAAGAGCGATTACACCTTAAAAATAGTTTATAATTTCTAAAAAGGAGTGTAAAAGATGCGCTGGATCAACAAAGCAAAGGCATATTTATACAAGGAACTTTCAAAGAGAATACCCTGTGCATGCTTTCTTGTAGAATGCCGCAAGGTCAAAGGAGAGCATAAAAAGAAAGGGAACTAAAAGGGTTTTTTAGGGGGTGGTTGGTAATAAAAAAGAAAGGGAGGAAAGTTGCAGTCATTCGTTTTGGTCTTTATAAAGTTTTTGTGCCTGTCAATAATTGAGATATAATTTAAGATTTAGCAAGAGACTAATTTACACAATTTTAAAATTATAATAATCGTATAATATTTAAAACACGATTTTAAGAAATTACTTCAACCCCCAGTAGTGTAAAAAACCCCGGGGTACGAAGTAAATGCAT
>CAJXJZ010000032.1 GCA_913055745.1 uncultured bacterium
TATCCCAAGAGATAGAGAGGCTACAAGAGGAGTTATATAAGGCATACAAAAGGAAGTCAAGGAGGAGGTTATAAGGTATGCTTAAACGTACAACATCAACATTAATTTCAAATAGATTTATTTTTGAGGAAATACGGAGGCCAGGTTTCTTCAAACGGGAGGGTTCAAGCAGATGGTAAGCAAAAGGAAGGGATATTATAGAGAAAAAGGATTATTCAATTGTTAAAAATAAACTATGAGTGAATTCGTTTTGTGTTTTGCTCAAAAAGAAAAAACTTCTAAAAAACAAAACAATTATGCACCTAACTTTTTGCCTCTTTTATGTATATAAATCTGTTAACAATCAGCATAAATATGCCGGAGAGTAAAAATGCTGTATAGATACCTAATCTGTCGGATATGAATCCGAAGGAGGGTGCGAACAAAGCCATGAATATGGCCCTTATTTCACTGTCAAGTGATAGAACGGTTGCCCTTTGCTCTTTCTTCATAACATCCCCCAAAACATCAACAACAAGTGGCCTTCTTGCGTCTTTCATTAGATACAAAACAAAATACAAAAGTATAACAACCAAGAGGTATTTAGCCTTAATAATAAAATACAGCAAAACAAAGATCGCTCCCATTAAATCAAACAGTATATTCAAAAGTGCATAAGACTTTGCGTATTTTAACAGTCTGTAAACATTCCTTGATACAGAAGAACTCGTTATATAAAAAATGCCGTAGATTATGCCCAAAATAATCTTTACATTTGCTTCCTGAGTCTGCGAAGAGATTAAAATAATGCCTCCTGCCATAATCATATCCTTTAATATAGGTTGAATATAGTCCTTTATAGACTTGAATATCCCATCGTATAGAGAAGAACTTAAAAGGACCTTCACAATATAAATATTCTTAAATATGCTCTTTATCTTGAAAAACATGGAGGAGATAAACGCCTTAATGGAAAACTCTGTATGCGTCTTTTCATCAATGTCATCTGGATATGTTGTAATCAGAATAAAATCAAGGATATAAGGGATGATTGTGATGATAAAAATCCATCTAAGATGTGGTATATTCAAAACGAATATGATAGAGAGGAAGGAAGACACAGCAGAACCAAGAAGGGAAAAAGAGCGGGTTCTACCATAAACAAAGGCCTTTTCAGAAAACCAACCTTTTTTCTCTAAATAGGCGTAAATAAGTGCCTTATGTGTTCCAGAGCGGAAAGCCTCTCCTATCCCATAAAAGACCATCCCCAAAGAGGCTAAATAGAGGCTTTTTGATAGAAAAAACAGGACAAATGAGATGATATAAGAGGTAAAACAAAGATAAAGGGACTTCTTTTTTCCGTAATTATCTGCAAAAACACCTGTTGGCACTTCAAGAATATAGACTGTTATCTCTCTTATCGCGAATAAGATGCCAATATAAAAGAGCGAAAATCCAAGTGAGATAAAATATATGTACAGATAAGGTTCAAAAAAACGCAGGTTTTTGAAAAAACCATAAAAAGAAAACTTCCATATCTGAATATCTTTTTTAATGGTTTCATGTAAATCAGCCATTCTACCCCTTTGATTTATTAAATTCTAAGACCTTATTGTAAAAACTACAATAAGATTTACATAATCATGGTCCGGATACTATAGTTGGATAGAGTTTTCCTTTTCTCTTTACAACCCATGCACCAACCCTGGCTGATGAGTATATGTCAAAGGATACAGGCTGATGATAGACTTTACCTTTCTGTGTCTTCACAACAAGGATGTATGTTCTTGTATGATGTCTTCTTGATCCACCATATTCCACATGCTTTTCTACCACCGTTCCTGTGTAAGATACAGAGGTCCAATAGAGTTTTTGTCCGTAGAAGGCAAGAATGGCAAAAACAATCACAAATACAGTAAACCATATTTTTATATTATGGCGTTCCTTGTCAAAAGGACTGTCATCATACATCTTAACACCCCTTTTTATTTAGCGTTTAAAATCACACTTCTCTGATTCCTTGAGTAAAAAATACCTTCTATTTTTCTAAAATTAGCATAGCCTTCTTTGGGCACCTCCTGAGCGTGTATTGAATATAGGGAATGAAAACTCAATGTATTATTTGAAAATGCCATATTACTCTCTACCTCGTTATACTCTCCCTTAAGTCTCACACTATCTGGCAAAACAAAGGGTGATGCATTTTCTACAAACCGGATATTTGCATTGTATTCAATAGTACGTGGTACGCCCAACCATAAGGGAAGTTTTCTATCCTTTGTTGAGGCATATCTCATTGTAAAGAATGTGGAGGGAAGGGTAAATTGTATGGTATTATTTACATTGGCAAAATTTGGTGATGTGATATACACAACGAGTTCTGGTAAGTTTTCACGGCTTTTTATGTTATAGAGCTTGAATGAATCCATCTTAGAACCCTCACCAAATGCACTTACAAGGTCATCAAGCATTATTTTTATTTCTTTTTGTTTCTTGAACCTGAACCTCTCTCGCAATGTTGCGGCGTATGAACCTTTGGCCTTTATATGGCATGTGCCTTTGAAACTCCCATCCTTGTCTAACTTGCCTTCTAATTTCATCTTAAGTGTATTATCTTTCTCTGGATATAATGGTGTTCTAAAATAATTACCCTTACCATTCATAAAGGAAAAACATGGCCTGTGCTGTAAGGATGAAGGAAGATAACGAACATTGGAGTACTTATCCATTACACTCGCATACACTGTTGTATCTTTAATATGTGCCCTTATTATCATTGTGGTGTAATGTGAAAGGACTGGAAGTTGTTCTGTTTTTGCCAAAGACAATACAGAAGAAAGCCCTACACTGGCATAATAAGAACCTCTTCTGCCTTCAACAAGCAATATATCCCCTGAAATACCAGATGCCTTCATAAGAGAGAGGGCGAGTACGGTTTTATCCCTTACATCACCATATTTATGCTTTAATGTCCAGGATGCCTTATGTGGCTCAATACCTGCATCCCAGAGGAAGAGATTGATATTTTGAATGTTCTCCTGAACATATTTTATAATATTATAAAAGGTCTTTTCCGGGTCTTTATCCCAAAGTTTGGAGGCTAATTTCTTTATCTCTTTGCCTGTTTCTATCTTATCTTTAAACTTTGAGTAAATGTATGCTGCCATATCATCTTTATTTTTAAACTCTGTGTAATCAATAAATGGTGCAATCTCTCTCATAGATGGAAGGAAATCCTCACGCGGGAGCCTCTCTACATCCTCTGCCATAAAAACATAGGATATGCCCTCTTTTGTGGTATCCACATGAATATTGATATTACCGCCATTCACTTTTTTAAAATAAATATGTTCTTCTTCTGGAACCTTTATTATAAATACCTTCTTTTTAATGGGATTTTGTCCTTTGAAAAACACTGTGCCAAAAAGAGGCTCCTTATCCTTCTTTTTTGACTCTATCTTATATTCATAAACAATCTCGGCGTCTTTTTGCAATGCGGGAAATGATACAGCCTTTATTATCCTTTGTGTGTACTCAGGCGCTATTGCGGCCTCTGGCGACCCTACATCCATTATGGCATCCTTCTCAACAGGGACCTTTTTGCCATCAGGCAAAAGCGTATAGGCATTGATGATATGAAATTTTTGTGATTTTTTATTGTACCGCACTCTTATGTCTCCACACCTATCACGACCTCTTGTGTTTAGTATTTTTAATTTTAAGAGCCTGTATGTAGAAACATAACCCTCCTCTGTTTTTGTTATCTCTGTGCTATCTTTTTCTATAAGGCAATCAGCACTATTTAAATTCAATGAAACGAGTGTAATTAAAAGGAAAGTAAACATTTCTACCTCCTTTTTTGCCTTTCAAGGATGAAATTTGTTTTCAGGTTTTTCAACCATTTATTGTGTAATTCTCGCGTATTTTTATAGTCCTTCGCTGGAATAAGGGATTTTTTATATGTCATATTGGATGTTAAAACAATACCATCTTTTTGATGCTCAATATTAAGTGAGTAGTGGATATACTTGTTATCTACAGTCATGGTATCTGGCCCCCCTTTTATAACATAGCCTCTTGGAAGATGGACAAAAATAGAACTTTTGTTGGACATAGGCACCCCAAAGTAAACAGGATAATGCCTTTTATCAAGTGAGAATGGGTCCCTACCATTAATGTTTATAGCTCCTCCTCCGATGTTAAAGACATATTTATCCTTGCTCTTCATGGCAAATCCTTTTACAGTATATTCCATGGTCATATTAAATGGCTTTGTAAAATCATCAGGATCTGTATAATAAATGGTGTCCAAGGATGCCTCATTACCCAATGATGCAATAGAGCTTGCGAACATGGATTTTAATTGCTCTGGGGGTATCTTTTTAACCATCATCCTGAAAAACTGGTCTATTATTGAGCCTTTCATAGTCATTTTACCATGCATATTACCGAGTGTGTCCAAAGACATGTCCATTAATACAAAAACATCGTTATCCTCTGGTGGGAGGGTTTTTATGTATGATAGGTCCTCGCCCCATGGTGTTGAAACCAATACACCTCTTCCCTGTTCAGAAATTGGCAAGAATACAGGAATATCCTCTGCTGTTGGGTCAAGATAGGTGTAGCCATTTTTATCCTTTATTGCTACAATGGCATGATTGAACTGATCTGTTTTTATTTCCCTTTCCACCCTTATCATAGGATTTGTAAGCACCGGATAGGCATCTATCCCAATATATCTCAGCATTGCAACCAAAAGGGCTGCCTTATCCCTACATACACCATACTTTTGTCTGAATGTTTTTTGGGCAGGAAATGGTTCATACCCCGCCTTTTTGCCATTCATCGTTGTGGCAACATATCTTATTTTATTAGAAACATAATAAAAGAGCGCCTTAATTGAATCTATACGGGATCTCTTATCGCTAAGCAGGCTATCTATCAGTGCCTTCATTGTGTCATTTACACTGAACTTGTCTTTTGTTAAGTTCCAATACCATTTAGACCATGTCTTCCACGATTTTACCGTAGATAGAAGAAGTTTCTTACTTACATCTTCCAAGGGTGGCATAGCAGGCTCTCTTACAATCGGTGCAATATTATTTGCATACCATACATACTTTTTGCCATTTTTATGAAACTTTATAGCACCTTCTTTATCATTGTATACCCTGTAGTAGAGGTCCTGTGGAAGGGTTATCTCATAGTACTTTGTTCCAATGGGCTCTGTCTCTTCAAAAAAGACCATATCATCAAACTCACCTTCCATAGGAGGGTTTGTAATTACCTCTTCTACCACATATTCAATGGCATCACCCCTCTCAACCGTAGGATATACAATCTTTACCATGCGCACATTGGGAAGGAAAAACTTACCGAATGCAGGAACCTTAATGTCTTTAATATTATCTTTTTTGACATTTATAATCTTCCCATCCTTTTTTATTACACGAGCCTTCTTTACCTGTACCTTTCCATACTTTGTTGTATAACTAAAACTCGGGGAGCCAAAATCAGCCTTACCCTTCATAGTAAGTATTTTTATGAGGGCATGGGTTCTCTTTATATAAGAACCATCCTCCTTGACCTTAACAAATGCAGAATCAAAAACTATGTAAGCATTGGCAGAAGTAGGAGCCTTTTCTTTTACGGCCTTAAGGAGTGCCTTATCTGATGTGGCACATCCTGCTATGAGCATACCCATGACAATTATTATTAGTTTTTTCATATCAATCCTCCTTTAATAGTTTTGTCTCAATGTCCTGGTCAATATACATGGGCATCTCTGTCCCACTTTCCATTTTGACCTTTCCCTCAAGCCCTGCATTCATATCTTCTTTTAAGATTATACCCTTTGTGATAGAAAAATAGATCTTCCCTTCACCACTGCCTTTTATCTCTGTTTTAACATTCATACCGTGGGTTTTTGATGTCTCTACCTTATTAAATGAACCTTTTAATCCAATTACTGCTATGGTATCCCCATCCTTTACTTTCACATCCAAAAGTTTAAAATACCTTATGCCTTCATCTGTTGAATCCTTCCACGTAGAGTTTATTCTAACAGGCACATCTGGAATAAAATTGAATATATCGCTCATATTCTCCAATATATTTTTGAGATTATTATCTTCCATGTTAAGAGTGCCCTTTTTGATTATATTTCCGTTTTTGAGTACAGTAAGATTAATGCGCTTTCCAGAAAGCATATTAGCCTCTGGAAGTTGCCTGCTCCCTGCCACTGTTTTCAAAGTGATATTAACATCCTTAATTGTAATCTGTATGTCCATCGTGTCATCTCTTATGTCCTCAACAGATATATCATACTTAATCCCGCTCAACACATTCATGGTATGACTTGCCCCTGACATCTCTATCGTATTCTGCATCCTCATATCTGTATTATAGAGATAATTACTGCCCTTTTGGTATCCCAATTTAAGGACAAAAGGCCCATTGACTCTTTTAACCTCCTTCCTTGCACATGATACTGTGGATATACCGAAAATGACCATTATTAGTAATATTATACGTTTCATTACATCCTCCTATGTTTTTTACTATTATAAGCCAAAATCTGTAAACTTACCAACATCAATAAGTCTAAGTGCTTCTTTTGAAGATGTAAATTGCCCAATTGAATGTACAAGGGTTTATAGTTATAATATAGTGAATAAAGCGAGCAACAATGAAAAAATTATTAGATGCAAAGGCAGTGAAGGATTGGATTAGTGGGCAAAATGCCTGGACAGAACGGAGGAAAGTAGAGCGTGCTCTTTTTTTACTCTCACTGACATCTGAGCGTTCCTTAGAATATTACCTTGAACTCTATGCTTTTGCCGAGAAAAACATACCCAAAACGCCATCCACGCTCCTTTTGGCGATGCGAGTTGCTCTATTTCGCATGAAAGAGGGTAAGAGGGAATGAGCCTTCTTGATGCAGTGGTAGAGATAACGAAGTTCCTTGACAGAGAAGGAATATCTTATTTTATTATTGGAGGAATGGCTCTTCAACATTGGGGAGAGCCTCGTCTCACCAGAGATATAGACATTACAGTGCTTGTATCTTCAAAGGATCTTTCATCATTTGTGGATGCAGTCCTCACACAATTCAGACCTCGTATCTCTGATGCGCGGGATTTTGCACTGAAACATAGGGTCCTGCTCGTTGAGACTGAAAGTGGAGTGCCAATTGACATCTCCTTAGGCATCCCAGGATATGAAGAGGAGGCCTATAAAAGGGCTGTAGAAGTAACTTTAGCCAATGGAGGCAATGTCCGAATGATAGGACCAGAGGACCTGATTATCCACAAATGTGTGGCAGGACGCCCCCGGGATTTGGAGGATGTAGAAGGCATCCTCATACGACAGAGATTGAGACTTGACCTTGATTTGATACGGGAATGGCTTACTCAGTTTAGAAGTGTTGTGTACAGTCACGACCCATTAAGTCTATTTGAAAAAGCCCTTAATCGTGCCCGTAGAGCGTTGGAAAACTCAGAAGGTCCATCATAATCCAATGGTATCAAACTCATTGCAAGTTAAAATGCATAAATTAAAAATTAACCAACTTTAAAGTGCAAAACGCTTCTTTTATTATCTTACCTGTTTTTTCCGCTACTATAAATGGGTCTTTTTCGTCCAAAAACGGTATGTATATGTGCTTATAGCCTTTAAAAATTGTCCCTTCCTTAGATTTTTTATTTATTATAACAAAAGGCATTTTATAGCCCTTGTTTAAGAGAAAATCCATTATCCTCTCTGTTTCTTTTATTGAAAGGCTCTCATCTGTAGCAACATTAATAAAAAGCGCATCTTTTTGCAATATATCCCTAAGGTCTGTATATTCTTTTAACCTTTTGTTTATAATGTCTATAATGGGATCGTGCCTAATCCCTTTTCTTTTTAATATATCCTCTCTAAGTTCCTTCAATTTTTTAGCCCATAAAATATTGCTATCCAATAATCCCAAAACCCTTAAAAATAACCCTGTAGGCGGTGTATCAAAAATAACATTTGCCCTTTCTATGTATTTTTTTATGGTCTCAATGAGCATATATTCCTCTGTGCCCGGTGAGTATCTCAATTTATCAAGCAGGCTCTCCATATTGAATACAGTAAGATACTTGAATGCCTCCTTCTTCATTTTATCTGTGAGATTTTTAAGGTATATAGCAAGTTCTTTTTCAAAATCAGGTTCTATTATATCAAAATCTATCCTACCCTTTGCATGACTTAGTATGTCGCTTATATTATGTGCTGGGTCAAGGGATACCAAAAGAGGCTTTTTCTCTTTTAATATCAGTGCAAAAGCCACTGATATAGTGGACTTTCCCACACCCCCCTTACCAACAACAAATACCTTCATCAGTCTAAATCAAACGTACTTACGGTTTTACCAAACATATCATCCATATCCCTTATAATAAGCATAAGTTTTTCAAGTTCTTTTTCTGCGTATGGAAGCGCATCAATGCCCAAAAATGAAACAGGTAGGGGAAAGCCTATCATCCAGCCATAGAGTAAGAAGGCAAAGAGTTTCTCCTTTTCTTGTGTCTCAGCATCATAAATGCTAAAGGCACTCTGCTTGAAAAACGCCTTTAAAATATCAAAAATATCACTCATGCATGGACTTTTTAAAGTCGTATATCAAAATCAAGTTTAAGATGAGCATAATCACAACAACAATAATAAGGACTATGGCCTGTGTGAGGCTCTTTGAGAAAAATGTTGGAATAACAACTATAAGATACCATAAAAGCGCAAGTGTTACTGTAATCCATAGAAAGAGTGCTGGAATAAGAACGAAATAAGTATATTTCATTTTCACTTTCAGTTCTTTATATACCCAGAGGGTAGCGGTCAAAAGGGCTATTGATGCCAAAAGTTGATTTGCACCACCAAATGCAGGCCATATAACCTGCCAGGCACCACCCCATGCGAGCCATATACCCAATATTGCAGGTATAAGAGAGGCGACCCATCTATTAGAGATTACACTGTATAGGCCATAATTTTTGTCCTTTAGTGGTTCTGCGAGTTCGTTCACCACATATCTTCCTATTCTGTTGGTTGTATCAAGTGTGGTAAGAGCAAAGGCTGAAACCCATAATGATGCAAATACAACCATAAAATGCTTTGATACATGAAAGACCCTTGAGACCGCCTCAGCATAGGATCTTGCGAAGATGCCAACAGGACCACCAACGCCTTTAATAAGAGATAGGTATTTTAAGGAGAATATATGAGGGTTCTTAATGATATTATAACCTGCATCCCCGAGTATCATACCACCAAATGCACCAATGGAGACAACAACAATGGTAGAGAGAAAGCCTTCTGTGAACATCCCCCCATAACCAATGAGCAAGGCATCTGTTTCTTTATCAATCTGCTTTGATGTTGTGCCAGAACCCACAATGGAATGGAAGCCTGATAAAGACCCACAGGCAACAATAAGAGGTATAACGGGCCAGAAAGGCGATGGCTTTCCACTTATAACAGGAGCACTAAAACTTGTAAAGGCAGGCAGGACCAATTTTTTTGCAATAAATAAGAGGGCAATACCTCCTAAAAATAGTCCAAGCCAGAGGATATAGGCATTTAGATAGTCTCTTGGCTGAAGAAGTACCCATACAGGCAAGACAGAGGCAATGACAATATACGCCAAAAGAACCACGAGCCATGCCTTATAGGATAGCACTATGGGCAACTTAAAACCTAAGAATATAGAAAGTGCCAAAAGCAAAAGCCCTGTGATAGTTGATATAGAGAGATTTATTTTTAACCTATAGATCATAACACCGACTATGAGCGCATCAATGATAAAAAACAGGGATGCAGATGGCACTTCTGGTTGTTTGTAAAAAATATTACCCAAAACAGCAGAAAATGCAGCAACAACAAGGATAATTAAAAATAGTATAAACACTTCAAATATTTTCCCTGTTCTCTCTGACATGAGTTTGCCTGCAATCCATTGTATGGATTTTCCATCATGGCGCATGGAGGAAGAAAGTGCAAGATAGTCATGAACAGCGCCGATAAATACATTACCAAACCATATCCACAAAAGTGCTGGGACAAAGCCCCATGCCATTGCTATCGCAGGACCTACTATGGGTGCAGCACCTGCAATGGAAGCAAAATGGTGTCCAAATAAAACCCACTTATTGGCTGCTGGGACATAATCCACGCCATCATAGAGCCTGTGCGCTGGTGTAGGGTTTGAATCATCCGCTCTTACTACATCCCTTTCAAGTGCTTTGCCGTAGGTATGATAAAAGAATACATAAATAATAAATCCAATGGCCACCAAAACACTTGTAGAAAACAGCATCTTGACCTCCTTTTATGCATAAAATTTTAAATCCATTTGCATGAATTGGAAAATACACCACAGTAAATATTTATTGACTGACATTATACTTTGCCATATACTAACAAACCATAGGGAGAAACCAATATGCAATTGTATATTATATGGTTTATAGCGGCTCTTATATTAATAATTCTTGAGCCCATTTTGCCGGGGCTCGTTATTATATGGTTCGGGTTCGGTGCACTTTTTGCAGGCCTTTTTGCACTTTTAGGCGCAAATTTCTATGTCCAACTTTTGGTTTTTGCAATTGTTTCTTTACTCTCTCTTGCCTTCATAAGAAAAACAGTAGAAAAAGAGGACAAAAACCCAAAGGGCGTTGGGGCTCTGAGATTAGTAGGAAAAGAGGCGCGGGTTATAAAGCATATTCCTGCAGGAGATTATGGCATTGTAAAGATTGATGGAGAAGAATGGCGTGCATTCTGCGAAACAGAGTGCAAAGAAGGCGAGTTGGTAAAGGTTTTTAAAGTTGAAGGAACACATCTTATAGTGGAGAAAAAAGAAAATTAAGGAGGTATTATGGGTGGAATAATTATAATAATAGTAGTGTTAATTATCGTCTTTGTTGTAATGGGCGTCAGGATTATACAACCCTGGCAGAAAGGAGTAGTTGAAAGACTTGGAAAATACAACAGAACAGAAAACCCAGGGCTCAGATTCATCCTACCCATATTTGAGGTAATGAAAAAGGTTGATGTACGCGAAACTGTTGTAGATGTACCGCCACAGGAGGTTATAACAAAGGACAATGTAGTTGTCACTGTTGATGCTGTCATATACTACGAGGTCACAGATCCTGTTAAGGTACTTTATAATGTAAAAGACTTTTATACAGCAGTCACAAAACTTGCCCAAACAAATCTTCGTAATATCATAGGAGACATGCAACTTGACGAGTCGTTAACTTCCAGGGAAAAGATAAATGCCAGTTTAAGGACGATACTTGATGAAGCCACTGATAAATGGGGAGTTAAGATTACAAGGGTAGAATTACAGAAAATAGACCCACCGCAGGATGTAATGGAAGCCATGCATAGACAGATGAAGGCAGAAAGAGAACGGCGTGCCGCAATCCTTGAAGCAGAAGGGATAAAACAATCTGCCATTTTAAAAGCAGAGGGAGAGAAACAATCTGCTATATTAAAAGCAGAAGGAGAGGCAGAAGCAATAAGACAAGTGGCTGATGCCGAAAAATTCAAAAAAATTGCACTCGCAGAGGGTGAAGCAGCGGCAATTAAAACCGTCTTCCTTGCAATACATGAGGGCAAACCCACAAAAGACCTTATCACAATAAAGTACCTTGAGACATTGAAAGACATAGCAAATGGCAATGCTTCAAAACTCTTTGTACCCTATGAAGCCAGCGCCATCCTTGGCTCCCTTGAGATGATGAAGGGTATTTTTGAAAAGAATAAAGAAAAAGAGAGTAAAGAGTAGAAAGTTTTAAGCATAAATAAAAACAGCATAACATATCAAATTAATTAGTTCGCAACAGAAACTTTATAATATTTCCCATGCGCAGCCTTTTAAAAAGACTTGATGAGTGGGAAAAATGTACCTTCCGTAAATTCAGTATTGCCTATGCATTTTCTGGCCTTTTTCAGGGCATTTTAAGGTTAAGTGATGTCGTAGCAAAAAAGGCACTCTGCGCCTCTGATTTTGAGATTGCTGTTCTTTCAATGGCCTGGCCAGTCGCAAATACCTTCTCCCTATACTTTGGAGAACTGATGGCAGGTAAAAACAAGAAAAACTTTTTGCTTTTTGCTGGTATTATTGGAAGACTATCGCTTCTTCTTATTTTCTTTGTCAAAACTCCATGGCAATTTATAGTGCTACTTTTTTGGGTATACTCAGCAAACGCCATAGTCTTACCCGCACAAAACTCATTGCTTCAGAGCAATTTAAGGTTAAATCTCACAGGACATGTATTCGGCTATCTTACCGCAATTCTATCCCTATTTGTTATCATAGGTGCGCTCTTAGCTGGCAAGATAATGGACCTCAGCGAGAACTATTTTAAGGTGGTTTTCGCACTCTCGGGTATCTTTGGTTTTCTCCACATATATGTGCTTTCCTCTATCAAGCAGAAAAAATTTTTGACAAAACCTATCAAGTTTACATTCAAGAGGATTCTACGACCATTTGAAAGTGGTTTTTTACTTTTAAAACAAGACAGAAAATATGCCCTATTTCAGTTATTTTATTTCATATATGGTATGGGATTTTTGATGGTTATGCCCGCAATACCAAAACTTTTGGTTGTAAAACTTGCTATGACATACACCCTTGTCTCCATTGCAAGGGTTTTTATGTCCCAGACAGGGAAAATCATTTTTTCTCCGTGGATAGGCAAGATTTTTGATAAAATATCACCTGTCAGGTTTACAGGAATAACATTTTTTATAATGGGCATGTATGCATTCACACTTGGAATCGTTCTTCTTGTACCCACCCCACTTAGAATACCTCTTGTGTTTTTGGCTTTTTTCATATTTTCCATTGGAATGACTGGTATAAATCTAAGTTGGAATTTAAGCAGTATTCACTTTGCAAAAGAGCATGATGCATCAAGGTATCAAGGCATTCATGTGGCGCTTACCGCAGTAAGGGGCATCCTTGCACCGCTTTTGGGCTATGCTATTATGAGATTTTTCAAGGTCCAGTATGTGTTTTTTACATCCTTTGCTTTTTTCCTCTTCGCAGGATCTGGGATGTTTTTTGTGGTTGAAAAGTCTTAAATTCATCCACTTTTTGACTTAACATGCTTTATAGTAAATACTTATTATTACATAACAAAGAAAAATGGAGGTGATTTTATATGCTTACAGGAACCCATAGAGTAAAGGTGGGCTTTGCTGAGATGCTAAAAGGTGGGGTTATCATGGATGTTACCACCCCAGAGCAGGCAAAGATTGCAGAGGATGCGGGAGCCGTTGCTGTAATGGCTCTTGAAAGAGTGCCTGCGGATATAAGAAAAGAGGGTGGCGTGGCAAGAATGGCAGACCCAGAGATCATCTTGCGCATAATGGATGCTGTGACAATTCCTGTAATGGCAAAGGTTAGGATTGGACACTTTGCAGAAGCACAGACACTTGAAGAGCTTGGTGTAGATTTTATTGATGAGAGTGAGGTTTTAACTCCTGCAGACGAGGAGTTCCACATAAACAAGTTTGATTTTAAAGTGCCTTTTGTTTGTGGGGCAAGGGACCTTGGAGAGGCATTAAGAAGGATTGGTGAAGGTGCAGCACTTATAAGAACAAAGGGAGAGGCAGGTACGGGCAATGTTGTAGAAGCAGTGAGACATATGAGAAGAATACAGAGCCAAATAAGAAAGATAGTAATGCTTCGGGAAGATGAACTCATGACAGAGGCCAAAAACCTTGGTGCACCTTATGATCTTGTAAAATATGTTCACGAAAATGGCAAACTCCCTGTTCCCAACTTTGCGGCAGGCGGGATTGCAACGCCTCAGGATGCGGCCTTAATGATGCAACTTGGTGCAGAGTCTGTTTTCGTTGGTTCTGGTATATTTAAGTCTTCTGACCCCGATCGCATGGCAAAGGCCATTGTTGAAGCAGTTGCTTATTACGACAATCCAAAGGTACTTGTCCGGGTCTCTCGTGGTCTTGGTGAGGCTATGAAAGGCATTGATGTGACGAAACTCAAAGAGGACGAACTTTTGCAAACAAGGGGATGGTGATGAGAGTAGGCATATTGTCTTTACAGGGAGATGTTGACCTTCATGAAAAGGCTATAAAGAGGTTCCATAAAGATGTAGAGGTCATGCGTGTAAAGAGTAAAGAAGAACTTGAAAAGGCAGAGATGCTCATTCTTCCCGGTGGAGAAAGCCCAACTATGTCAAAACTCATAAAAAGATATGAACTTAAAGATGCATTATTGAAAAAGATAAAAGAGGATAAAGTGCCAACCCTTGCTACCTGTGCTGGCATTGTGCTTTTGTCAAAAATGGAAGAACCTGACGGAAGGGTTGAGCCACTTGAGGCACTTGATGTTGTAATTATGAGAAATGGATTTGGCAGGCAGAGGGAATCCTTTGAGGATAAGGTAACTGTTAAATTTGACGATAAAGAAGCCATAATAACAGGCGTATTCATCCGTGCACCACGCATAAAAAAGATAGGGGATAAAGCAAGGCCCATTGCCTTTTTGAAAGATGAGGTAACTGGCGTATTAGAAGAGAACATCCTTGCCCTTAGTTTTCATCCAGAATTGGCGGATGATACAGACATCATTTATGAGAAACTCTTTTCAATGGTAGGGTAATTTAAATAAAGGAGGAATAATGAGGGAATTAGCCAATACGGATAGAGAGATTTTTGACGCCATAATGAAAGAAATTACAAGGCAAAGAGAAGGACTTGAACTTATTGCTTCAGAGAACTTCACCTCTCCTGCTGTAATGCAAGCGATGGGCAATGTAATGACGAATAAGTACGCAGAAGGTTATCCAGGTGCAAGATACTATGGTGGATGCGAGTTTGTTGATATCGCAGAAGAACTTGCCAGAGAAAGGGCTAAGAAACTATTTAATGCAGAACATGCCAATGTGCAGCCACATTCAGGGGTTCAGGCGAACATGGGGGTGTACTTTGCCATTTTAAAACCAGGAGACACCATACTCTCAATGAAACTCTCCCATGGTGGGCATCTATCCCATGGACATAAGGTGTCCTTCTCAGGAAAACTTTACAATGTTGTCCATTACACAGTAAATCCCGAAACAGAACAATTAGATTTTGACCTTATAAGAAAACTCGCACATGAGCACAAGCCCAAGATCATTCTTGCAGGCTACTCTGCATACCCAAGGGTTATAGATTTTAAAGCATTCCGGGAGATTGCAGATGAGGTTGGTGCATATCTCATGGTTGACATGGCACATATTGCAGGACTTATTGCAGGAGGCGCCCATCCTTCCCCTGTCCCATACGCTGACTTTGTGACATCAACAACGCACAAGACATTAAGAGGGCCCAGAGGCGGATTTATTCTTACAAAGAAAGATCATGCAAAAAAGGTAGATAAGGCCGTTTTCCCTGGTATGCAAGGCGGCCCCCTGATGCATGTTATAGCAGCCAAGGCAGTGTGTTTCAAAGAGGCTATGACCGATGAGTTTAAAAAATATGCAGAGCAGATCGTGAAAAATGCAAAGGCACTCGCAGAAACGCTTATGGAAGAGGGGCTCAGGCTCGTATCAGGTGGGACAGACAACCATCTTATGCTTGTGGATCTAAGGCCATTTGGCATAACCGGCGATATCGCAGAAAAGACGCTCGAGAAGGCCAATATCACTGTAAATAAAAACACCATACCATTTGACCCACAAAAGCCTACCATAACAAGCGGTATTAGAATAGGTACACCCGCTGTAACCACAAGGGGAATGAAGGAACCTGAGATGAGAAGGATTGGGAAACTCATTGCCAATGTATTAAGAAACCCTGAAAGCGAAGAAGTTATTGAAAAGGCTAAAAAAGAGGTTAAGGAACTTACAGAGGCCTTCCCTCTTTATGATGATTGGTATAAAACAATGAAAGAGGTGATAAAATGAGGCGTATAATCTTTGGTATAACTATATCCATTAGCATGCTCTTTGGCATGTTTGAATTTCAGGGAGAAGAACCCATTGCCCTACAAACAGGATATGCATGTATGACATTACCTGATGCGACAGATGCCATGTTCTATAACCCAGCAGCACTTTCAGAGCCAGCGTCCATTATGAAGGCCTTTTTCTTCTCTCAATACACAACATCAGGACTTGGCATAGGGGTCTATGGCTTAGGTGCAAGATACAAGAACTTTGGCATTTCCTTTATTGAAAGAGGTGCCAAACTTGAAGGAGATTATACGGGAAGATATGGAGAGGGAAGATATGCATTATCCTACGGAAGAAAAATAAGCGATAACCTTTTTTGGGGCATATCTTTAAAGACATACAAGTTCTCAGAACCAAGGTATGGCGCATCATACAGCCCCTCCATAGACTTTGGACTCTTAGCAAAAAGAGCAAATTGGGATTTCGGATTCTATTGGGTAAATGCTCCAGGCTCAGATTTAAGGAATGAGGATATTCCAGAGTATGCACAGGTGGCACTCGGATTTAATGCATCCCAACTTTCCCGAACCCTTTTACAGATAGAAGCACAGTCCAACGAGCCTGTGAAGATGAGTTTTGGAGAGGAGATAAACCTTGTTGATAATGTCTTAAAGATAAGGGGTGGTATCATGCATCAGTCTGACCTAAACCATTTTTCTTGCGGGTTTTCATTACACTATGCAAAAATCAATGTTGATTACAGCGTTTTATTTGTACCTGATATGCCTATAAGCCATGCCATAGGCCTTGCTTTCAGGAGGTAAAAGGTGAATATCTTTTTAACCTTGTTTTTACTTACCCAAACGCAGGGTAATATTTCAAAAAAACTTAACAATGCCCATGATATAACCCAGGTTCACAAGGATAAGATGATAGATGTAAACAGGGCATCCTTAGAAGAACTTGAAAAACTGCCTATCTCAAAAGAGGAAGCAAAGGCGATATACGACTTTATCCACACAAGAGGACCGCTTAAATCCTTCTATGACCTTTCCAAGATTAAGGGTCTTAAGACCTGTATATGTAAATTAAAGCCTTATGTAAAGATAAGGCCACCAAAATCACCCTTTAGATTTTCATTCTATGCCACCCGTGTGCGCGAGCGTGCAGCACGTGAGGAGAGCCCAAGAGAAGCAGCATTTGATGAATGGATAACCCTTTTAGCACACCCAATAAATATCAACAAGGCAGGTGTGGATGACCTTTATCAACTTGATGGCGTATCCCTGCAGGATGCTATTGAGGCTGTAAAATATGCAAGAATGACTGGATTCCGCAGGTTCTCCCATTTGAGAGCAGTAAAGGGCTTATCCTACTATGGTTACAGGAACATGCGACCTTTTATCTTATTCTGGGATAAAAGGCCTGAGCCCGTAAGCGGTGTTATTACAATGAGGCATGGCTATTATTCAGAACTTTTTGCAGAGGAGTTAGGTGAAATTAAGGATAGAATAACAGAATTAGAGACAAGGGATACAACAAGTACCATGTGGGACTACCTGCAGGATGCTGGTTGGGATACAACCCAATTGGATTCTCTATCAGAGAGGCTAAAAAGGGAAAAGGAAGAATCACAAAAACTTCATCCAGCACCCTACCTAAAAATCAAAACACACCTTAATTTTTATGGAAAATACAGGGCAGGCTTTTCATACAATTCAACTCCTTACCTCTTGAGCAGAAAAGAAGGCAAATGGTATATTGGAGCAGAAGGCCTCCCCTACCTTAAAAAATTGTTCATCGGAAACTATCATCTTACCCTTGGCATGGGACTTATGATGAACAATACAGATGAATCCAGAGACAGATACATTGACAAGCCCGGACTTTTCCCAGACCTAACCTCCAATAGAGAGTTTTCCCTATTTGGCGAGGCAATGTACCTTAAATACAAAGGAATACATTTTATAAACTTCTTCAGCACCACGCAGAAAGATGCCATCTTAGGCATAGATGGAAAACCGCTTTATTACTACACATCATCCTTTGTTCCATCTGATTTCAGAAACGCCTTTCGGGAAACACTTTACGGCGCATCCCTTGCATTTGACCTTCCCAATCCACTGCCTTTTGGAACGCAAATTGGCATAAACTTCATGCATCTTGACGACAAAGACCTGTCATGTGATTTTGGGCAATTGGACATCCCACTTGATAAAGAAAACTTCTCCGATTACAGAGCAATCTCATGGCAAAGCGGGAAGAAAAACTTCATTGGCATAACAGGTAGAACCTATAAAATGCCTTTATCCCTATTCTTTGAATATGCAAAACAAAAAGGCGCTGGGAGTGCACTCAATGTATACGCAAGAGTGCAGGAGCCACAGTATTACCTTGAGGTGCTGTACAGAGATTATGACTTAAATTACTACAACCCATACATGAGAGGATTTAAAGAGGATAATAGATTTGAATATACAACAATTGAGAGGTCTTATAGAGACCTTGATCCACTTGCATCCAATCTTCAGGATGTGCCAGTACCAAAACCCGAGCGAGGCATTTACATAAACACCAGATACCAACCTGCGAGACAGGTTATAATACCAAGAGCATACCTTGATGTATGGGAGAATAAGGCGAGTTTGCTCTGGAACTGGAGGCTTCAGGGAGAACTTGAAATAAGGCCTATATACTCCCTTCGTTTCAGGTTTAAGGAGAAATTCCAAAAGAGAAATACACAAAGATACTTTGGATATTCCACATCTTTCACGAAGGAGCATACCTTGCGAGTATTCTTCCTCCCTCAAAGAGGCACCTTTTTAAGTGCTGAATACAAGTTTGGTGAAGTTGAACTTACTCCAAAAACAAATTTCCTGCAAAGAGGCATCAATGGTTCTGCCTTCCAGTTTAGATTGAGCCATACATTCACACAAATGTTTTCTATATCAAGTGGAGTGAGTTTCTGGCATACAAATGGCATGTCCCAGTGGAACTTTGATGATACAGGGATTGATTTCCTAAATGGAGACGGGAATAAATTCTTTGTGTCGTTCATAGAAAGACTCGCACCCAATTTGGGCATAAGACTGAAGATAAAGAGCAAGAGAGAGGACTTTGCCCACACAGGACTCTTTGGTAAGGAAGTAAAGACAGCATCTGGCTATCCAGTGTATCACGATTTTGTATCCACGGAGCGTGTAAATTCCATCCAACTTATCGTAGATTACAGTTTTTAATGCAGGTTGGGATTGATATTGTCCATGTGGGTAGAATAAAAAAACTCTATGAGCAATACAAAGAAAGGTTCTTAGAAAGGGTCTTTTCAGAAAGGGAGATAGCATACTGCGCAGGGAGAAAGCGATTTTTTGAGTGTCTTGCAGGTCGTTTTGCTGCAAAAGAGGCATTTTACAAGGCACTTGATTATAATATGCAAAAAAAAACCGCATTAAAAGATATAGAGGTTCTTGCAGATATAAACGGTAGGCCATATTATAATGTGCCTTTAGAACTAGGCAATCTATCCATTGCATTAAGTATCTCACATGAAAAGGAGTATGCAGTGGCTGTGTGCACAATAATAAGGAGGTCAACATGAAAAACGCTGTTATTGCACTCGGAGGCAACGCGCTATTAAAAAAGGGTGAGCCAAAAACCTTTGAGTATCAGGCTAAGAATGTAGAAGTCACCATTGAAAAACTTTTAGATATTTTTAAAGACGGATTAAATGTAGTAATAACACATGGAAATGGTCCACAGGTTGGGATAGAGGTGTTAAGGAACCTCTGCCTTGAGGAAAAGTTCCCACCATTTCCACTTGACGCATTAAACGCAAATACAGAAGGATGGATAGGTTATATCATAGCAAGGGCATTAAGAAATTATTTTAGAAAATACTCAATAAATAGAGAGGTTGTTGCCATAGTTACACAGGTTGTTGTGGACAAAAACGACCCTGCTTTTTATAACCCATCAAAACCTGTCGGTGATTTTATGACAGAGGAAGAGGCGAAAGAAATAGCCAGAAAGTATAACTGGATAGTAAAAGAGGATGCAGGTAGAGGATGGAGGCGCGTTGTTCCATCACCACAGCCCATAAGAACAATTGAGGCACCTATCATTAAAAAACTCTATGAAGAGGGGACAGTTGTCATTGCCACAGGTGGTGGAGGCGTGCCTGTGATTGAAGAAGATGGTATAATAAAAGGGGCGCAATCTGTCATAGATAAAGACAGGGCATCTGCATTACTTGCTCTTGAGATAGGAGCAGAGGCACTCATTATACTAACCCAGGTGCCGTATGCGTATATAAACTTTGGCAAGGCAGAGCAGAAACCACTCAAAGAGGTCTCATTGGAAGAAATAAAGAAATACCAAAGTGAAGGCCATTTTGCCGAAGGAAGCATGGGGCCAAAGATAGAAGCCGCCATAAAATTCCTTGAAAATGGAGGGAAAGAGGTCATTATCACCTCCATAGAGAGGGCAAAAGAGGCATTAGATAAAAAGGCGGGTACAATAATCACACCTTGAGGCGCATACTAATTACAGGTGGTGCAGGCTTTATTGGGAGTCATTTTGTAAAACTCCTTGTAAGTGAAGGCTACTTTGTCGTATGTTATGACAAACTCACATACGCAGGAAGCCTTCTTAATTTAAAAGATGTAAGAGATAGGGAGAACTTTGTATTCATCAAAGGAGATATCACCGACAGAACGCACTTAAAACATATAGTAGAAAAGTATGAAGTAGAAGGTATCGCCAATTTTGCAGCGGAAACACATGTGGACAGGTCTATTTTAAACCCAGAGGTCTTTTATGAAACAAACATAAAAGGCGTTTTCACCCTATTAGAGATAGCAAGAACTTATAATTTAAGGTTTTTACAGGTTTCAACAGATGAGGTCTATGGACCCGGGCTCTATGAACCATTTTATGAGGATGCACCACTTCATCCCACAAGCCCTTATGCAGCAACCAAAGCATCCGCAGACCTTATAGCACTCTCATACCACAAAACCTTTGGGGTTGATGTTGTTATAACGCGTAGTTCAAACAACTTTGGGCCATTTCAGTATCCCGAAAAATTCATCCCTC
>CAJXJZ010000033.1 GCA_913055745.1 uncultured bacterium
TTCTGTTCTGAGCCTACCTATGAGGGATTGAAACCATCAATGATATACTCAAAAAGAAGAGCGAATATAAAGGTTCTGAGCCTACCTATGAGGGATTGAAACATCTTGATTTCACGCCAGCTTTACCGACTGGATTCGTTCTGAGCCTACCTATGAGGGATTGAAACGGTTGCTGTATATTTACCTGTGCTTTATCCACAGGGTTCTGAGCCTACCTATGAGGGATTGAAACTTTTCTGTGCTGTCTTGGTGAAATTGTCTATTGCCTGTTCTGAGCCTACCTATGAGGGATTGAAACTGCGGACTGTAAATCTAATCCTGTACCACAAGCAAGGTTCTGAGCCTACCTATGAGGGATTGAAACTTCATTTTTCTTCCACCTTTTCCCATTCTCTACATCTGTTCTGAGCCTACCTATGAGGGATTGAAACAAAAAGAGATAGCGGACTTAAAAAAGCAGGTAGAAGTTCTGAGCCTACCTATGAGGGATTGAAACCCTATCACGTTTCCCTCTTCTGAAGAGCATCAGCTCGGTTCTGAGCCTACCTATAAGGGATTGAAACTAATCAAAGTCCCTTCTCTTTTTTTCTGTAAATAACTTGTTCTGAGCCTACCTATAAGGGATTGAAACTCGCTCTTTCTCTCTCGCATACTCATTTTTTCTACCTCGTTCTGAGCCTACCTATAAGGGATTGAAACAAGGCTTGATAAAACTAATTTGATGCCTTAAAATTGTTTTGAGACTACAGAGGAGGGATTGAAGTGCCTATCATTGTGACATCTCCCAAAGCCTTTATGAAAATGTTAATATGTTATATCTATGTATGGTGAAACAATGAATAACTCAGCAAAGATAATAATTGGTGATAGCAGAAAAATGATAGAAGTGGAAGATGACAGTATAGATTTAGTAGTTACATCACCACCGTACTGGCATATAAAGGACTATGGAGCCCAAAGTCAAATAGGATATGGACAAACCTTGCATGAATATTTGAAGGATTTATACAGGGTCTGGAAAGAATGCTATCGTGTTCTCAAGCCTGGGCGGAGACTATGTATAAACATAGGTGACCAGTTTGCCCGTTCTGTAATTTATGGGAGATATAAAGTCATACCACTACATGCTGAGTTTATAGCCCAATGTGAGGATATAGGTTTTGATTATATGGGTTCTATAATCTGGCAGAAGAAAACCACGATGAACACTACTGGTGGAGCGAATGTGATGGGTTCATATCCATACCCTCCTAATGGGATGGTTGAAATAGATTATGAGTTCATTTTAATCTGTAAAAAACCTGGGAAGGGTCCAAAGGTCTCAAAAGAAATCAAGGAAGAATCCAGGCTAACCAAGGAAGAATGGAAAGAATATTTCTATGGGCACTGGTATTTTGGAGGTGCAAGGCAGATAGAGCATGAGGCAATGTTTCCAGAGGAGTTGCCAAGGAGGCTTGTAAAAATGTATACCTTTGTTGGGGATACTGTGCTTGACCCATTTCTTGGAAGCGGAACTACCATAAAGGCATCTTTAAACCTACGCAGAAATGCAATGGGTTATGAAATAAATGAAAAGTTTCTGGATACAATAAAAGAGAAACTTGGTTTAAAACAAAGTTTGTTACAGTTTAGTAAAAATATCCAAATAATAAAGCGTCAGAAATTAATAAAAGTTGATGAAATTGACTATGTTCCAAGAATTAAAGATGCTAAGCCGAAAATAGACCCTAAGAAATTCAATTTTAAGAATGATAGACTTTATAAGGTAGTTGATATTATAGATGAGCAAACTATTAAATTAAATACGGGGCTAATTGTTAAACTTAGAGGAGTGAAAGTGACCAAGAAGGAAGAAACCATTGAATACCTTCAGAATCGCATTTTAAAAAAAGACATTTATCTCAAATTTGATAATGGCGCTGTTTTGAATGAAAACACAGTTAGTGCATATGTTTATTTAAAAAACAAGATATTTATAAATGCGTACTTAATAAAATCTGGTATGGCGAAGGCGGATAGGACAGGGGATTACAAATACAAGTCAAAGTTCATAGAGCTTGAGAGGTGAAATAATGGCTAAGGAATGGATATTAAATATGGCTACAAATAGATGGGGTTTGAACAAGAAAAACAGCGTTGGGCCAGTATCTCAATGGATACGTGAATGTAATCCAAAAAAGGTTAAGGATTGGGAGCAATTTTATTATAACAAACTTGCAGAGTTCCTCAAAAGCAAAGGTATTTTCTTATCTCCCGAAGAGTATATTAAAGACCTTGGAAGAAAATTGTATGTAAAAATTACAGAAGTTATCCAAGCGGAAATAGAAGAGGTAACAGAGGAAGACTGTATAGAATATATAAAAACCTCGTTATTAATAGGACCTATGACGGTTATTTGACAGAAATAAAAACAATATATGGGAGATTACAGCAGGAATTGGGAGTGGAGATAAAACCTGCTCCAGACGAATGGGATAGACTTTACAATGTGGATTTTTATATTCAGGTTGGGGAGAAGTATATTGGATTGCAGATAAAACCCATAACCTACGAGCAAACACCTGAAATTTACAGGTGGAAAGAGTGGCTTGGCAAAACTCATAAAAAATTTAAGGAAAATTATGGTGGAAAGGTGTTTGTGGTATTCTCAATTAAAAGAGACAACAAAAAGGAAATCTATAACCCAGAAGTGATTGAGGAAATAAGGGAAGAGATTGAAAGGATTAAAGCAAGGTAAGTAAGTTGGTTCTGAGCCTACCTATAAGGGATTGAAACCGGCACGCCGAAGGCGTGCAAGTAAGAAGTAGGAAGTAAGATTTAAAAGAGTAAAAAATTAAATTAAGGTATTCCTTCAGAGTTCTCACTTCTCACTTATTAAACGCTTACCTGTAGATTTGTGAAAACCGTTTTCTTGCTTGTACATAGTTGAAAGAATAAAATTTGAATATGGCGTTTATTTTTAAGTTATTAATTATTGGTTACTCGTTCTTTTATCAGTATGAGACTCCAACATATCCAGGTACTTATGATCTTTATTCTTCTAATATATGGTATATGCCTGCACTTTTAGCGTATAGTAATTACAAATTTTCTATAACGCTTACAGGGATATTGCCATACTCCTTTGGGGACCTAAAACACTCTGATATAAGTGGATTTTACAGGGTAAGGCGTTTTTACATATTTTCGGGATTAAAATTCCGCAATCTCTCTCAAATCTACAGTGAGGGGAGCGGGGTTGTAGGCGGTGCAGTAAAATTGAGAAACTTTGCAGTATCGCTGGATGTACGAGCAATCTTGCAGTCTTTAAAGAATGATGATAGGTTTATTAAATCTACATTGGATGCCTCATTTATTTTTAAACATAGGCCATTTATTTTAGGCTACTGTGTTTTTAATATACTAAGACCAACATTGGATTTTTCACAGGGAGAAAAAAGTAATATGGGAGAGAGAGCACTCTTTGCCCTAAATTATCCACAGAGTGTGTTTTTTACAGTAGGGTATGAAAAGGAAGAGCATTATGAAACACCTTTTCTTAGCACCGAAGTCTGGTTCACCCACGGATTTAATGTTGTATTTGGTCTTGAAAACAGTACAGTAGAAGGAGGCATAGGCTTAAGAAGCGCCAATATGGCAATAAACATAAGAATAAAGTCTCACACTATTTTGGGACCTACTTATATAACTCAGTTGACTTTTTATAGGGAATAAATATCTAAAACTTTTGTATATTTTGAATAATCATAAGTATTTTCAACTTCAATGACTATATAGTGAAAACCTGGAGAGAGATCAAGTTGCAGTGAAAATGTATCTTTTTGGGAAAATGTGGTGTCAACAAGGGTTTCTCCATCAAGGCTTACGCTAAGGTTGTCACCACTTTTTGTTTCTATGTTGGTATCAAAGTATCCAAAACATACAGAAGATGCATAGAGGGGCTCATTGAAAAAATTACTCGGCTTTTGTCTATTTATGAGGTAATATAGTGAAACGAACAGGAAAATTGCAGCAAAACCTATACCTAATCTGAGGAAAGTTATTTTTATTTTTTTATCCCTTTTAACAAGGTAAGGAGCAAGTCTTTCATCTAATTCACGCGGCGCTTTGACCTTCTTAAAACTCTTTAGGATTCTATCAAGTTCTCTATTTTCCATATATGCCCTCCAACTCTTCCTTTAAGTGTTCTTTTGCTCTATTTAATCTTGATTTTACCGTACCTATGCTAATGTTGAGTAGATTGGCTATTTCTTTATAGGAGAAACCGTCAAAATAATACAATTTTATAACCTCTCTATGTTCATCTGTTAATTTTTCTATTGCCTTTAAAACCATGGTTTTTGTACGTATGTTCTTTAATGGCTCCTCACTTAAAAAATAGTTTTCTATATCCTCTTCCCTGTATTTTTTCCTTGAAAGGTAATTAATTGTTGTGTTATGGGCTATGGCAAAAATCCATGTTTTTAGAGAACTTTTACCCTTGAAGTTTGCAAGGCCTTTGAACACTTTCACAAAAACCTCCTGTGTAATATCAATGGCATCTTCTTCACTATAAACCCTCCAAAATACATAATTATACACCGCATCTTTGTATTTTTTGTATATTCTATTAAAGTCCACACCAGTCCTTTGTTATATTAGACAAAAATGAAAGCAGATTTGTTCCATCAAATTTGCTATAACAAAAATTTACAAAACAATATGCGTGCATAATTTATCTTAATGTTTTTAAGGTTTTTAACATCTTGAAGTTTGGCATATTTATTGCAATATAAATGGCGATAAACACCTCCCCGTGTCATGAGGCAGGCAAAATCCTGCCTCATTTTTTATTTGGCAATATTTTCAGGATTTTCACCTGCGATTGTGCGCTACAATATGTTTTTTCGCTTAAACTATCTGTAAAACATACCAAACTGTCTTTTGAAAATTTTACAGTATCAGGATATGTTATGTACAATATGAAGGGGTTTCCTTCTTTTGATAAAACATTCACTGTGTCAAAAACAAATTTTGTAATGCTAAGTCCTATACTTAAACTGTCTGGTTTTATGATGGTTACATGCTGTGAGGGCGTTCTTGGCCTTGAAAAAATGGTATATTTACCTGTTTTAAAGGTGTCAAGCAAGATTGTATCTGTTGAGATAAAACTTATAGACCTTAGCACTGTCCTTGGACCTTTTAAGCGAACAATATGGGGCTTAATTCTGTTAACATGTACACGCATTGTGAGTGTGTCATACACAATTGTTGGCCTTATGGAATAAATGACTTTACTTGTGTACCTATCTACCAAGAATAGAACCTTCTTTGGACTAACCTCCGTAATCTCAAGGCCTTCTATACCTGGTATTGCTCCCTGTGTCATATCAATCACATCTTTACCCAAATCCAATGGTCCGATATCAACTTTGTAAAATGCTTTTGAATATTTCAATTTGAGTAGTGTTTTTCCTTTTGCGGTTATTCTTAGCCGTACCTCTTTTGGAGGATAGGACAATAAGATAAAGGAATCAGGTAGAGTATAAGAGTACTTAACAGGTAGGCGAATGGTCTGTGTATAGTTTTTTTCAGTTGTTGCATGGAACCAGATTAATAATGCCAGAAATAGGGAAACCAATTTTATACCAAGGTTCTCTAAAAAAATCTTCTTAAGCATTTTCTACTTCTTTTATAGGCTTCATAGCCTCTCTTAATCGTGCTCTGAATTCGTCAGAAGTAAGTGGTTTTGATAAGGAGCCCTTTTCTGCTATCCGTATAGATTTTCTTTCCTCAGAAACTACGATGGCAATAGCGTCTGTAACACGGGTTATGCCCAGGGATGCCCTATGCCTTGTTCCCAAGGATGGGTCTATATCTTCACTTTGCTCAAGAGGAAGAATCACCCTTGCTGCTACGATGTTATTACCTCTTATAACAACAGCACCATCATGTAGCGGTCCTGGGGGAGTGAAAATACTCACAAGAAGAGGGGCATTTACCCTTGCATCTATTGATATACCGGATTCCTCAATGTATTCGTTTGTTAAAATGGTGCGTTCAAGCACAATGATAGCACCTAAGCCTCTATCGCGTAGTTGAGAACAACCCCTTATAACCTCATCAATGGTACTCTGTTCCATTACATTACCATGCGAGAATGGATTTTTGCCTAAGAGTGCGAGCCCTCGCCTGATCTCTGGTTGAAATATTACTATAAGTGCCAAGAGACCATACTTGGCAAAGGCTGATATAAGCCAGTTTAGTGCATTAAGATTGACAAATACTGATATACCCGATATGATTAGAATAAAACCAAGCCCTATTAACATATACAGGGTTCGCGTACCTTTGAAGAGTTTTAAAGTCACATAGATTATGTACCATACTATAAGGATGTCAACGAGGTCTTTTAATCCAAAATTAAATGGCATTCTTTATGAGGGTTCCTACATTCTCTCCCTTTATAACTTTCCCTAAGTTGCCTTTTTTGAGTGCATTAAAAACATGTATCTTTATATTGTAGTCCTTAGCCAACATAAATGCTTCTCTGTCCATTATTTTTAAATCATTTTTTATAGCGTACTCATAAGTAAGTTTATCAAACATCTTTGCATCGCTGAATTTTAAGGGATCCTTGTCATACACCCCATCCACCTTTGTTGCCTTCAGTACATTCTCAAATTTAAGTTCAATGGCCCTTAAAACCGATACAGTATCAGTTGAAAAAAGTGGATTACCTGTACCCATAACAAAAATGAGTACGAAGCCATTTTCTAAAAGTTCTTTGGCTTTTTCAATAGAATAAACCTCTACAAAATTTCCACATGACAGGGCAGAAAGGACTTTGGCTCTTATCCCTGATACCTTTAATTTTTCTGCAAGCAGTATTCCATTTATACATGTGGCAAGCATACCCATGTGGTCTGCCCTCACCCTTGGTATGCCAAATACATCCAATTCTCGGCCACGTGCAATATTTCCCCCACCTATTACAATACCAAATCTTCCATTGAAATTTGAAAGTGATGAAGCGAGTTCTCTTACAAGAGCATTAGTATTCTCGGGAGAGAATACTTCATTTTCTGAGCCAAGTATCTCTCCCGAGAGTTTTAATAAAAAAGATTTATTCTTCTCCAATTTTGAATCTACAAAATCTTCTCACCTTAATGTTCTCACCGAATTTGGAAATATGTAGTTTAATTAATTGTTCAATCGTTAAAGAGGAGTCTTTTATAAATTCTTGCTCAAGAAGCACTTTCTCCTTGAAAAACTTTTCCATCTTACCATCTACTATCCTATCAATAATATGCTCAGGTTTTCCTTCTTTTTTTAATTGTTCTTTATAAATTTCTCTTTCTTTCTCTATAACATCTTGTGGTATATCTTTCCTGGATACAGCAATTGGCGACATTGCAGCAATTTGCATGGCTATATCACGAGCAAGTTGTTTGAATTCGTCTGTATTTGCCACAAAATCGGTTTCGCAATTTAATTCAATCATAGCGCCCACTTTTGAACCTGGATGTATGTAAGCGTACACAAGTCCATCCTTCGCTGATCTATCTATTTTTTTCTCTGCCTTTAAAAGCCCTTCTTTCTTGAGTTCTTCAACCGCTTTTTCTAAATCGCCACCTGTTTTCTCCAAGGCCTTTTTACAATCCATTATACCAGCACCGGTTCTTGCTCTTAATTCTTTAATGAGATTGGTATCTATCTTCATTCTTCTTCTCCTTTTTCAAATTCTTTTTCTGTAACAAGATGGTCTTTACCTTGCCTGCCTTCTATTACGGCATCTGCAATTGTTTTTGTGATGAGTTTTATAGACCTTATGGCATCATCATTCCCTGGTATGGGATAATCTACTAAATCAGGGTTACCATTTGTATCAACTATGGCAACTACTGGTATACCTAATTTATTTGCTTCCTTAAGTGCGATTTCATCATGGACAATATCAACAATATAAACAAGGTCAGGGAGCCTCCTAAGTTCCCTTATGCCACCAAGCACCTTTTGTAATTTTTCCATTTTCTTTTTCAATAGAACACTCTCTTTCTTTGGAAGTTTTTCAAAGGTGCCATCCTTCTCTGCCATCTCAAGGTCCTCAAGGGCAAATATTCTTGTAAGTATTGTATCAAAGTTAGTTAGAAGACCGCCAAGCCATCTTTCTACAACATAAAATGCTCCAGCCCTTTCTGCCTCTTCCCTTACAACGTCCTTGCCTTGTTTTTTCGTACAAACAAACAGGATTTTCCCACCTTTTGCAGCAACATCTCTTACAAACTCATAAGCCCTTTGAAGTTGAACAAGCGTCTTGCGAATATCTATAATATCTACCTTGTTTTTTGTAGTGAAGATATAAGGCCTCATCTTTGGGTTCCATCTTCTTCTCTTGTGCCCAAAGTGAACCCCTGCCTCAAGCAAGTCTTTTAAATCAACAGGTAACGTGTAATTAACGTTTTGAGAACTGTGGAGACCTTCTTCTCTTGCTCTTTCCATACTTCATCCTCTCCTTTTCTCTTGGATCTCTTGAAAGCATACCGTATTTTTTCAAAGTTTCTGTAAGTTCTTCATCAAACTGATAAAGCGCTCTGGCAAGTGCAAGCCTCATTGCACCAGCTTGTCCAGATTTTCCTCCCCCTCTGAGTTTTACAATTATATCAATGTCTTTGAGACGGGAAGTTACCTTTGCAGGCTCAAGTGCATGTATAACCAGGTCTTCCCTGCCAAAGTATTCAAGTGGCTTTATTCCATTAACATACACTCTGCCTTTTCCATTTTCTTTTAGACGAAGCCGAGCAACGGCTCTCTTCCTACTTCCTGTGGCAAATATTATTCTTCCACCCTCCATATTACCTCCTAATTGATGCTCATAATATCAATTTTTTCTGGCTTTTGAGCCTTATGTGGGTGCTCTTCACCTGCATAAACCTTAAGTCTCTTTAGCATTCTCCTTCCAAGTTGGTTCTTAGGAAGCATCCTTTTCACAGCGAGTTTTATAACTCTATCGGGGTGTTTACTTATCATTTGGGCAAATGTTTTTGATTTTAGACCACCTGGATAGCCTGTGTGCCAATAATAAGTTTTCTGTTCGTATTTTTTCCCAGTAACTTTGACCTTTTGAGCATTCACTACTATTACAAAATCTCCTGTATCCTGATGATATGTGAAAATGGGCTTCCTCTTGCCTGATAAAAGTAAAGCCACCCTTGTGGCAAGTCTGCCAAGAGGAATACCCTTAGCATCCACCAATAACCACTTTCTTTCAATGTCTTTTTCTGATGGTATGAATGTACGCATCCCTTACTCCTTTATTGCAGTGGTTAATGATAAGGGAAAAATTCAATTTAATCAAGCAATCGGAACATCTCTACATGGCTATGAAAGTGTTAGCAAATACTTTAAAATATTTATGTGAAAAATAATCTAAGGAGATTTGGTACCTTAGAAGGCGTCTTCCTTCCCACAATACTGGCTCGTTTTGGAGTTATTCTTTTTTTGAGAACAGGTTGGGTGGTGGGAAATGCAGGTTTAATTAATGCGTTTTTAATGCTTATTCTTGCAGCATCTATTTCTTTTTTGACAAGTCGTTCAATCTCCTCAATTTCCACCAATGCGAAAATGGGATCAGGTGGCATTTATTATCTTATATCAAGGAGTATGGGGCTTGAGATAGGGGGCTCTATTGGTATATCTTTGTATTTAGCCCAGGCAACATCTGTGGCATTTTATATTATAGGTTTTTTGGAGTCCTTTAAGATCCTTTTTCCACATGTTAATGTTCCACTATGGGGAAGCGTTATACTCATAATTTTTACTGTTTTGGCATATTATGGGGCTGATTTTGCCCTCAAGTTTCAATATATAATTTTTGGTATGTTGATTTTGGGTATTCTTTCTGTTGTTTTTTCACATGCTCTTGTCCCACTAAAGGATAATCTTACTCCGCACTATATGGGAGGGTATGACTTTTTCAAGGTCTTTGCTGTTTTCTTCCCCGCTTTTAAAGGTATTAGTACGGGAGTTGGACTTTCTGGTGAGCTGAAAGACCCATCAAAAAGTATTCCCAAAGGTCTTGTTTCTGCCCTTTTGTTCTCTATTTTAGTATATGCCTTATTCATGATTAAGGCCTCAGCAATTGCACACTATGAAAGTCTCATTAAAGACCCTGTAATTTTCATAAGAAATGCTGTTTCACCTATTTTGGTCCTATTAGGTATCTGGGCTGCTACATTGTCCTCGGTTTTGGCTTATATAGTGACAGCGCCGAGAACTCTCAAAGCACTCTCGGATGACAGGATAGTGCCACAATTTTGTTCCCTTACTTTGGGTTCTCCGAAGAATGAGCCCAGAATGGCTTTATTTATTACATTTTTGATAACAGAAGGTTTCATTCTTGTTGGTTCTCTTAATAGGGTTGCATCTATCATTACTATATTCTTCCTTATAACTCAAGGAATGATTAACATTACAACATTTGTAGAGATTATAACAGGGAATCCGAGTTTTAGACCAAGATTAAAGGTTCCTTTTTATCTACCCTTATTAGGTGCTTTTGGAACATTTTCTTTAATGTTCTTTATAAGTATACCCGGTGCTATAATCTCTATACTTTTTGTTTCACTCATCTATGTGATTGTTAAACATAGATCACTTAAACAGGACTGGGGAGATTTAAGGGCTGGCCTCCTAATTGCTATATCAAGATATGCCCTTTTATTACTTCAGAGGTTTAATCTTGATCCTAAAAACTATAGGCCGAATATAATGGTATTTGATGAAAGGCCAGATTTAAGACCTTATCTTGCTAAGTTTGCGAACTATCTTGCGCGTGGCAATGGTATCGTGACATTCATAGGAATATTGGAAGGGGATGCCTCCCTGCCCGAAGATGTAGAAAAGAAAAATAAGTCTTTATCTCTTTTAAAAAAGTTTGTTGAAGAGAATAAACTTGTTGCTTTTTATGAGGTTGAACTTGTAGAAAATCCTTCACAACCTATTTTATGTGTAGTTCAGGCACATGGGATAGGTAATTTATATTCCAATGTGGCGCTTTTTGGATGGAATTATGAAAAGCATAGAGAAAATATAACACTAAAACATCTGAGAGAACTATTTAATCTTGGAAAAGATACTCTTATTTTAGACTATAAAGAAAATAAGGGGTTTGGAGACTTTTCCCGTATAGATGTATGGTGGGGTGGGAAAGGAGGAAACATTGAACTTATGTTGCTTTTATCTTATATCCTCAAGTTGAATGATGATTGGAGAAAAGCAAAGGTTCGTGTTATAAAGGTTGTTGATACTGAAGGGAGGAGAAAAATTGCTGAAAGGAATATACAACAAAAACTAATTGATGCAAGGCTTGAGGCAAGTGTTAAAGTCATAATTAATGACATAAAAGAGCCTGTTTCTGAAATTATAAAGAGGGAATCTAAGAATACCTCACTTGTCATTTTGGGGCTTCCTGTACCTAAAAGAGGTACAGATGAAGACCTTAAAGAAAAAGTAAATAATCTTATTTCTGGTCTTCCTACAACCTTGCTTGTAAGGGCTGTATCTGGTAAGGGGGTATTTGAGTAGAATTAAATATCCGAGATCAATCTCCTCGCGGATTTATTTACTCTATGTTTTATCTCATCCTCGTCAACCTTTGTTGATTTTCCATGTTCTATAACCACATCCCCATTAACAATGGTATAATCCGCCTCATGGTTATAACCTGTAAATACAAGGCATGCAACAGGGTCTTCAACGCACCCTGCGTACTGAATACTGTCAAGGTTAAACAGGGCTAAATCCGCAAGATACCCCTCTTCTATGCGTCCTGCCTTCTCAAATCTTAGTATATTTGCACCGCCTCTTGTTGCTATCCATAGTGCATCCCTTGCAGAAAGTGCATCTGGCCCATACTTTACCCGCTGGAGCAACATAGCCGTCCTTACCTCACCAAGCATGTCTGATGTGTCATTAGAGGCAGAGCCATCTACCCCAAGGGAAAGCCGTATGTTCATATCAAGCATCTCTTTTATCCGTGCAATACCAGACCCTAATCTCATATTGGATGATGGGCAATGCGATATACCTGTATTTGTTTCCCTTAGTATTTTTAATTCATCATCATTGAACCAGATGCCATGTGCAAAATATACATCCTCACCAAGCCATCCAACATCTTCCATAAGCTCAAGTGGTCTTTTCCCATAAACCTCCATACAGTAGGCGTTTTCATCCTTTGTTTCTGCAAGGTGAGTGTGTAGAATGACAGCATATTCTCTTGCTATTTTAGCGCTTTCTATCATAACCTCTTTATCAACAGAGAATGGACTGCACGGTGCAAGCATTACCTTTCTTTTTGCATAAGGAGATGGGTCATGAAATTTTTCTATGGTCTTGATTGAGTGTTTTAATACGGTATCAATGTCCTGAACCACATTGTCTGGAGGAAGCCCACCTTTGCTTTTTCCCCTAGTCATAGAGCCTCTTGAGAGCGCGACTCTTATCCCAATTTTATCTGTTGCTTCAAACTGAATGGATGGGATGTCTCCCCTAAAGCCTTGTGGATAAAGGTACATATGGTCTTGTGTGAGGGTTGTACCTGTTTTTAAAAGTTCAAGAGAGGCAAGTAGGGTGGAGTAGTAAATATCTTCTTCATTTAGTTTTGCCCAGATGGGATAAAGGTACACGAGCCAATCAAATAGTTTTGCATTTTGGGCGCCTTTTAGCGCCCTTGTGAGTGTTTGATAAAAATGGTGATGAGTGTTTACAAGTCCTGGAATTACAATATGTCTTTGTGCATCTATTACCTTTGCACCCTCCGGTATTGGGATGTCTTTGTCTATCTTTTTTATAAGGTTTTTCTCTATCAGGATATCGTAATTTTCTAATTCCCTCTTGTTCTCATCAAAGGTCAATATGTACCTTGCGTTTTTTATGATGATCATTTTAAAAGACCAACCTTATCGTTGAACTCTTTTATAAGTTCATCTATTTTTGGTGCCATGCTGTGAAGTTCTCCCCAATATTCTTCGTAATCATACCACTGGGCATTGAGTTCTTCAAGGTCCTTACCCTGCTGTTCTATCCATGTGTAGTATTTTAGGTTATGGATGCGCCTTCTCTGATAGTAATCAAGTTCTTGCATGTGGTCAATGTTTATCTGCATAAGTGCTTCAAAATCCCGTGCTGCCTGTTCTTTTGTGTATTTACCGCGCTCTTCTTCAAGTTCCCTGAGCCTGGAACCATATAATTCCATAGAATCTGTGAAAACTGTTAAAACCACATCCTTTTCAGTAAGTTCATAGTATTTTGCAAACTTAATGGCGCCTAAAACATTTCCTATGGATGAAATGCCAAGGAGGTCAAGTTTTTCAACTATAGAAGAAGGAACGCCTTGTGATACAAGATATTCCCTGCCCACGGGCTCATTAAATAATCTTATGAGTCTCATGGTGTGTTCATCATCAAGTCCTATTACCATGTCTGTATTCTTTACATTGTGTATCCATGGCACATGTTTATCCCCAATACCTTCAATTCTGTGTGCACCATAGCCGTTATATAATAAGGTAGGGCATTGAATGGCCTCTCCTACCGCAATCTTTGAAGCAGGATAGAGTTCTTTTAGAAAATCACCTGTGCCGAGTGTACCAGATGAGCCTGAAGATAACACTATGCCCCTGTATCTTTCGCCTTTTTGAAGTTCTTTCTTTAGCACTTCTTCCATGGCGTGGCCTGTTACCTCATAATGCCATAGGTGGTTTCCAAATTCATCAAACTGGTTGAATATAACAACATCATCCCTTGTTTTTCTTAATTCCCAGCATTTATCAAAAATCTCTTTAACATTACTTTCAGAACCTGGTGTTGCAATAACCTCACCCGCTATCTTGGAAAGCCATTCAAAGCGTTCTTTTGACATACCCTCTGGTAAGATAGCCACTGATTCACATGCCAAGAGCGCTGCCACATAGGCACCCCCACGGCAATAATTGCCTGTAGATGGCCAGACTGCTTTTTGCCGTGTAGGGTCAAACTGTCCTGTTATGAGCCTTGGTACAAGGCACCCAAAGGTGGCACCCACCTTGTGGGCACCTGTGGGAAACCATTTTCCAACAAGCGCTAATATCCTTGCCTTTGTACCTGTTAAGGACGAAGGAAGTTCAATGTAGTTGACACCGTCAAAAAGCCCGCCCCTTGGCACAGGTTCATTTTTCCATGTTATTCTAAAAAGGTTTCTTGGATGGACATCCCACAATCCTATTTCCTTTAATTCCTCTTTTATACTGTCTGGCACAAGTTGAGGGTCTTTCATTTCTTGAAAAGTAGGGATAATGATATTCCTCTCTCTTGCCCTTTTCACTGTCCTTTCAAGTTGTTCTTTGTTTATTGTTAGGTCTATCTGATTATACTTTCCCATTTTTCACTCCTTGGTTTTCAAAACCTTAAAATCCTTTGGTTTAAACATCTTTAAGAATCCACCGACATTCCTGTCCCTAACTGTAATATAAACATCGGTTCGCAAGTTAATTAGTTTAAGGCAAATCTTGTGAAATCCCTTGCCGTTTAATTCAAGTTCACCCACTTCATCTAAGAAAATGGGTGAGATACGAAGTGCAATGAGTTGGGTTATATAAATATAGGCATTTTTAAAGGCGCTCTGGTTAAAATAAAACCTCTTAAACTTAAAAAATCCCTTTTCGTTGGCAGCGGATGGATCTTCTGTGGCAAGGAGCAAAGGTGATAGAGCACTGCCAAGAAATACCATATTATAGTACCTGTATCCGTCCTTGTTTCCTTTTATACTCGCTATGCCCCCACCTTTTTTCTCTTTGTATAAATTTAAGAGTTTTGTAGTCTTCCCTGCGTTTTTAGGTCCTGTTATTAAATATACCATGTCATTCTTTTATGTGGAAGGCCTTTCTTTTTGTACCTTATGCCTTGCATTTCGGATATCACGGATAAGGCAATCTCAAAGGGGCTATCTCCACCTATATCAAGCCCACAAGGTGTGTATAGGTTATAAAGTGATATATCACCGAGTTCTTCTTTCAATGACTCAATAATAACCTTAGCCTTTTTCTTTGATGCAAGTAGCCCAACATATAATGGAACTGTTTTTTGGGAATAGATCCCCTTTAAAACCTCAAGGTCTGTGTAGTGATTTGGCGTTCCCACGAATACAAAGGCATTTTTTAAATTGGGTTTTTCCTTAAAAAACTCAGTATATTCCACATTGTGTACCTTTATATTCTCGCTTATAGGGTCTGTTGTCTCTTTTCTTGGGTCTATTACATGCACGAAATAGTCCATATTGCTCAATAGTTGAATGATATGACCGCCTACATGGCCTGCACCAAATATGTATGCTGGATACCCTGCACCTGTGTATTCATAGAAAACCATAACATTTCCTCCACAAACCATATCACTTAATACTATACCATCCTTACCTTTTTCGTTTAAATTGTATTTTTCAAGAAGGTGCTCTTTTTTCTCTATAAGAGAGATAGCCTTCTTAATGGCTATTTGTTCAAGGCTTCCACCGCCAATAGTGCCTATATGCCTTCCATCTTCTAAAACCAACATCTTTGCTCCCACCCTTGAAGGGCCAGATCCCCTTTTATCCACCACAGATACAAGAACACATCCTATGCCCTCTTTTTTCGCCTTCAAAATTTCCTTGTAGATCTCCTCATGCATGGTCTTTAAACATGGTTATGAGTTTTATCCCTTTAATATTCCTGAAGGGTGCACCTTCTAAGATGTATGCCTTAGTTTTTTCAATATCTTCCACTATGGTGCCTGATATTGCATCAATACCAAAGTCAAACAACCTTGAAGATAGAGGAGTAGAGGGCCCAAGAACGATTTTATAAGCCTCTTTTTTGGTGTGCTCAACTATGTATTCAAAACTCCTATTCATTATACTCATCCCTGTAATGGCAACAACATCACATAACGGCAAAAACTCTGGTATCCTTGAGGATGGGAGGTCTCCTATCCCTGGATGTTGCTCAAAAATATATAATGTGCTTGCTGTTTTTTTTATTTCATCAACAAAAGGGAAATGACCAATAATACCAACTTTTTTCCCTCTTCCTTTTTCAATAATAATGTCTTTTGCATTTTTTGTTTCAAAGTGTGTTGGCATGGGCAAGGATGCATTGATTGCGGCCATTCCAATGGATACCATAAGTGTATTGTCTGAGAATATGTATTCAGCAAGGTCCTTGAGAGTTTTTTCTGTAAGGTGTCCTGCATCTTTTACACTCTTATGCTCCTTAGTATTAGGTCTTAATGTAGATGAAAGCCCTGCACCATATTTAGATACAACTAAAGTGTCAAAATAACCGATACCTACAAAAAAAACAGGGTGAGGTTTTACCTCACCCACAAGGTCTGCAAGAAGATCCATCCTTTGTTATATTGTTTTTAATATGAGTTCTAAGGACACTGCCAGTGAGAATAGAACAATGGCAAACTCAGGACGCACAGCAAGTTCCCCCCTAAGGGCCTTAATATTCTTAATTTTAAGCACAGGATAGATAAAAATAGCGTTTAACATGCCTTGAAGGAGAATAAATGAGAGAATATATGCTGATATGGATGTATGTGGTGTAAAATAGCCCAGTATAAAAAGTGTGGCAAGGTAAAAAACCCTCCATAAAATTCCACCGAATAGAGAGAGGGATATGTATTTTTGCCCTTTTGAAAAGAGTGCATATCCCAACATAATGACAAGTCCTTCTGATAGTATTGCAATGGCAGGGCCTATTGTTTTGGATGCAGGCAACATGGGCAAGAAAAGGTCAAAGAGTTTAATACCGGCTGCTATCACAGAAACATAGAATATGGAGGATAGTTTATGTGTGGTTTTAAATGCCATACGCATAAAGTATACCGCAACAGCGCTCATTATAATGCCTGATATACCATAGAAGGAGAAAAAGGATAGGATGTGAACAAGATATCCCAAGGTCGCTTCGGTAATCCCCCATAAAGATCCAATGACAACTATACTTACAGCATTATTCCTTTGTTCCATTACAACCTCCTATGTTTAATAACATTATAGCATTTAAAAGGTGTATGTGCAAAAGATAAAATGAGACTATCTTGTAAATACGCTGTTTTGCCAGTAGTATTTATATAATGCTGATGACAGTAAGTTATTTTTTTAAAATGTTTATAAAAGCTGTGGGCTTCAGAAATAAATACAGGTTTTTCAAGTATGGGCTCAGAAATACCCTAAATAAGTTTGTGGGATATACCTACCATAAAGAAGATATGTTTATTCAATTTAAGGAACTTAGCGTATACTTCGCCCCACTGAAAAGTGAATTAAGTTCATATATAGAGATTTATTTGAATAGGTCCTATGAAATAGAAAAGGATTTTATTGCCAAGGAAGAGGATATAGTATTTGACATTGGTGCTAACATAGGGTTTTATACGGTACTTCAGGGTATGAGGGCAAAAAGAGGCGAAGTATTCTCCTTTGAACCAAATCCTGACGCCTTTTGTAGATTAACAAAGAACATAAAGATAAATAATCTCAACAATGTAAAACTTTTTAACAAAGCCCTGTGGAGAAAAGAAGGACGTTTGTTTTTAAAGGAGTTGAGTGTGTCAACTACGAGTTCAAAGTGTTTTCCTTTTCCTTCTGATGGTCTTAGAGAAGTTCAGAGTACAACACTGGATAATGTTCTTGAAAAATATGGTATATCAAGAATTGACATAATGAAGATAGATGTTGAAGGAAGTGAAGTGGAGGTAATAAGAGGTGGGATGAAGGCGTTAGATTATACCCGGAAAATTGTAATGGAGTGTCATGCAGAGAGTTTAAAAGAAGAGGTTGAAAGACTTCTCTCAAGTAAAGGCTTTAAGAAAGTGAGAGAGGTTAAAAGAGATAAAAACTTATTCTTGCTTTTCTTTAAAAAATGAAAAAGGCACTTGTTCACGATTGGTTCGTTGTATACGGTGGCTCTGAGAAATGCGTGGAGAGTTTTACCAATATATGGGACGATTTTGATATTTACGCCCTTGTTGATTTTTTTAATGAAGAAGATAGAAAAAAGGTATTAAAGGGAAAGCATGCAAAAACCTCTTTTATCCAGAAACTCCCTTTTTCAAAAACAAAATACCGCAGTTACTTACCCTTATTCCCATTAGCGATAGAACAGTTTGATTTAAGCGAATATGATTTGATCCTCTCAAGTTCCCATGCCGTTGCCAAAGGTGTCTTAACCCATGAAGGACAACTTCACATCTCTTATGTTCATACACCTATGAGGTATGCATGGGGCCTATATTTTCAGTATCTTAAGGAGAGTGGACTGGATAAGGGTATAAAGGGCATGCTTGCAAGGTATTTTCTTCATAAAATACGTATATGGGACATCTCTACTGTAAACAGAGTAGATTACTACATAGCCAATTCCCGTTATGTTGCAAAAAGGATTGAAAAGATTTATGGGAAAAAGGCAGATGTGATATATCCACCTGTTGATGTTGATAAGTTTACCTTGTCTCAGAACAAAGAGGACTATTACCTTACAGCATCAAGGATGGTTCCATATAAAAAGATTGATTTAATTGTTGAAGCCTTTGCCAGGATAGGGAGAAAGTTGATAGTTATAGGCGATGGGCCAGATATGAAGAAGATAAAGAGGAAGGCTACTTCTAACATAGAAATCCTTGGCTATCAACCCGATAGCGTTCTTGTAGAGTACATGAAAAAGGCAAAGGCATTTGTTTTTGCCGCTTTAGAGGACTTTGGCATACTACCTGTGGAAGCGCAGGCAGCAGGTACACCTGTTATATGTCTTGCAAAAGGAGGCACAGGGGAGACGGTTATTGATGGAGAAACAGGTATACATTTTAAAAACCAAACAGTGAAAGACTTAGAAGAGGCTATCTATAGGTTTGAGAAGGCCTATGACACTTTTGACCCCGTAAAAATAAGAGAGCATGCCCTAAGGTTCAAAAGAGAGAGGTTTGAAAAGGAAATAAAAGAATTCGTAGAGAAAAAATACGAAGAGTTTAAGAACAGAAAAAGGTAAAACGGCAAGATTCGTTTATTTTCCAGTATAAAAAGTTTATAATTATTACATGCAGGAGAGGTTTAAAATGAAAAGGTTATTATATGTAGTAATCGTAGGAGTATTCATGCTAATGGGTGTAAAAAACCTTTTGGCTGAGACGACGCTTTTGGGTGCAGGAGCCACATTCCCATATCCTCTATACTCAAAGATGTTTGATGCCTATCATAAGCAAACTGGCATAAAGGTTAACTATCAAGCCATAGGCTCTGGAGGAGGCATAAGACAGATAAGAGAGAAAACAGTGGATTTTGGCGCCAGTGATGCGTTCTTGTCTGATGAAGAATTAAAACAGTTTAAAAGCCCTGTGGTGCATATACCCACTACACAAGGTGCAGTAGTCATTACCTATAACCTCCCTCAAAATCCAGAGTTGAAACTCACACCAGAGATTATAGCAGATATTTTTCTTGGAAAGATAAAGAAGTGGAACAATGAGGAAATTAAAAAGATAAATCCTGATGTAAAACTGCCTGACATGAACATAACGGTTGTGCACAGATCTGACGGTAGTGGAACAACATTTATTTTTTCAGACTATTTGAGTAAGGTAGATCCTTTGTGGGAGAAAAAGGTGGGCAGAGGTAAGGCGTTAAACTGGCCCTGTGGTCTTGGTGGCAAAGGAAACCCCGGAGTTGCAGGACTGGTAAAAGAGATACCTGGGGCTATAGGTTATGTAGAACTTGCCTATGCAATACAAAACAAGATGCCTTATGCTGCAATAAAGAATAAAAGTGGCAACTTTGTAAAGCCTGATATAAAGTCTATATCCCTTGCTTCCAATACAGACCTGCCGCAGGACATGAGGGTCTCCCTTACCAACACAGATGCAGAAAATGGTTATCCCATATCCTCTTTTACATGGATTATTGTGTATAAAGACCTTTCTTGCAATATAAAGGATAAGGAAAAGGCAAAGGCTTTGGTTCACCTTTTGTGGTGGATGACGCATGAAGGACAAAAGTTTTGTAAGCCTTTACTTTACGCTCCTTTATCAGAAAACGCACAAAAGAGAACAGAGGAAATCATAAAGTCTCTTACCTTTAGGGGTGAGAAACTCCTGAATTGAGAACTGACAGATTCTTTAAAGGCATACTATGGGGAGGGGGTGTTTTCTTTGGACTTTTGCTTGTCTTTATTTTTATCTTTCTTCTTAAGGGGAGTTGGCTTTCCATCAAGGCATTCGGCCTTAAATTCTTGGTAATGAAGGTTTGGGACCCTATTCAAGAGAGGTTTGGACTTCTCCCCTTACTTGTGGGCACACTTTTGACCTCATTTATTTCACTTATTATATCCCTCCCCTTTTCATTCTCCATTGCACTTTTGTTGTCTTTTTATGTTAAAACAGGTTTTTTAAACAAAACAATATCATATACAACAGACTTGCTTGCAGGGATACCATCAGTTATCTATGGCCTGTGGGCTTTGTTTTTCCTTGTCCCTTTTGTAAGATGGTTAGAGATAAAACTCCATGTAATACCTTATGGCGTTGGCATACTAACAGCCTCATTGGTTTTATCAATCATGATTATTCCTTATGCTTCATCTATGATGAGAGAGGTCATGAAATTGGTGCCCA
>CAJXJZ010000034.1 GCA_913055745.1 uncultured bacterium
GGTGTTGTAGATGGCAAGATATATGCAATTGGTGGTGGATCAACCAATGAGATGTATGACCCTCTGACAGATACATGGACAACCAAAGCCTCTATGCCAACCGCAAGAGAGGGTCTTGCCATAGGCGTTGTAAATGGCAGGATATATGCAATTGGGGGATGGGCATATTATTATGACGGTTGTCTTTCAACCAATGAGATGTATGACCCTCAAACAAACACATGGACAACCAAAGCCGATATGCCAGCCGCAAGAAGAGGCCTTGCCATAGGTGTTGTAGATGGCAGGATATATGCAATTGGGGGAGATTATTATGATTATTATATCGATAGTAATTATTATCTTTCAACCAATGAGATGTATGTACCCTATCTTCATATTACTTCTCCCAATGGCGGTGAGACATGGAATGTTGGTGCAATGGATACAATAGTCTGCACATATGGACCTCTTGATTATTATCTTTCTATTGATGGGGGATATAACTGGACCCTCCTTGCAAAAAATGCAGGTGATACCTTCATTCTTAGGGTTCCTCATACACCTACAAGGTATGCCCTTATAAAAGCCGTTGAAGCAGGATATGACCCATCTGACCCTTCAAATTATGATGTATCTGATTCCTTTTTCACCATCTCATCCACAATAACAAAGGTCTATTTCATGGCATCAAACAAAGACAATGGAATAGAACTTAAATGGCAAACAACACCCTCTTTGCCAGATATAAAGGGTTATAACCTCTATGTGAGCAATACGCCTCAAGGTCCATTTGAAAAGGTCAACAAAGACCTTATTGAGGATACAACATATCTTGACAACACAAATCGTGGGGCATCCCTTATCTACAGGTTAGGAGCGGTTAATGGATGGGATATGGAGTATGTTGTAGGTGAGGTAAGGACCTTTTCCGGTAAAAACGGCGTTTTGGTTTCTCCGAATGTGGTAAAAGATAGGGGCACTGTTTATATAAGGGTTCCTGACCTATATGCACCTGGAATGCCTGTAAATATTGAAGTTTCTCTTTATAACTTAATGGGTCAGAAGATAAAGACCATAAAAAGTGGCCCATTGGCACCAGGATTTTACAGTTTCAATATTGACACAAAGGACCTTAACAATGGAAGATACCTTATCCTTGTAAAAACACCTGAATACTCAAAAAAGACGACATTCATGGTATTGAAATGAGCATTCTATCTGCCATATACGGTGGAGAAGGAGGTACGGGATGAAGGGGATTTTAAGATTCATCCTTATCCTTTTTCCCTTTTCCCTGTCCGCTTATACGCTATTTCTTATGACAGAGCAGGGGGAGATTGCCTATTCTGAGGATGAAGGTGCAAATTGGCATTGGAAGAGTGCTTATTTACCCATGACACCTGCTGTGGACATAACATCTGATATATATGGAGATCTTTATTATGTCTCAAAAAATGGTGAAGTGTATGAATCAACGGATGAGGCAAATACATGGACCTTTTTGCATAATTTACCTATGAGTGATGCAATTGCCATCTGGGTCACTGGTAAAGACAGTGTATATGTTCTTGGAGAAAATGGGGATCTATACAGTAGTACAGCAGGATGGTCTTTAATATTAAATCTTGGCTTAAGTGATTTTGTTGACCTTATCCCTGATGTTCCTGTTACATCAGATCGCCTTCTTGCAATTACCTCTTCCGGGGATGTGGTGCGGATAGATGGCACAAATGCGAGCCTTATTGGAAATATAGGCATCTCTGATATTGTTGGAGGTACTGTTAGGGATGACACTGTTTTTATTATGACCTATGAAGGTGATATTGCCTATTCCACAGATGGACAAAACTATACCTTAATGGGTTCTATCTCACAGATGGGGATGAGAGGTATTGTTGCATCTTTGGGTGGTATTCTATATGCTACGACAGAGGGTGGAGAGGTTGCCTCAAGTTCAGATGGCACAAACTGGACCTTTAAGGGAAGTGCAAATCAGGTATATATTAGAGGAATTACTCCCGATACCCTCTCAATGTACAATAACGAACACCATCAAAATGCCCAATATAACACAGATGAGATTTTGAGCATTGCACCAAATCCTGCAAGAGGGATATTTTATCTTTATCTATATGCCAATAAGCCAGGTGAAAGGGAGATTTTTATACAGGACATAACAGGAAGGAGCAAGAGGCTATTTACAGGGTTTATTTCAAGAGGCACACACAGACTAAGATTGAGTGCAGGGAAGAGAAAAGGGGTGTATTTTATCACCTTTGGAAAGGATAAAAAGAGGATAGTTCTGTATTAAACAAAAGGGCGGCTTTGTGCCGCCCTTTTTTATTTTATAATGAGTTTTTCTATATATGAGCCCTTTGCCCTTGAAAGTACTCTATTTTTCATCTCTTTGTCAAAAATCTCTATTTTTACATCCTTTATGTTATCATGAAACCATTTATTGAATGACCTCTTTCTTATAAAAAATCCATCAAACTTCTTTGATTTTTTATCCAGTTTACGCAATATATAATAGCCTGCCCTATCCTCTATAATCTCTGGATATAGTCCCTTTTGGGGAAGAGAACGAAGCACTGCGCTGTCCATCTGGTAAAAGGGTAATACAAATGGAATGCCCTTGTTCTCCTTCTCCATCTTCTCCAAGTCTAAGGAAATGTAAAAGGAATCATTCTTTATATCCATATTGGGATGCTCTTTTAATGCCTTGAATTTTTTTCTTGATAACATATAACCCTTTTTTTGAATGGTTGTATCAAAGTAAAATGTCTGTTCAAGTAGTCTTGAAACAAGCACAGGGTAAACGAATGCTTTGAGGTATCGTTTTTTGTCCTTATTAAAATATGCCTTAACCCTGTTTAAAATCTCAGGTGCCTTTGTCTCTCTATCTATACGCTCTTTTTCCTTTTCAATATCTTTCTCTCGTATCTTTATACTTAGTTTCTTTAACAACACATATTCTCTTAACTTCTGTTGAAATAATAAGAGCAGTGCCTCTTCATCTGTATAATTTGCACCGTAGGCATGTTGTATGCCCTTCTCATCTTTTATATCCTCTGAATAGATAGGAATGCCATCTACCTTTGCTATGGGCCTTTTTCCACAGGCGCTGAAAAAAAGACCTACAAAGAGTGGAACGCTCCAAAATAGTTTATTGTTGTGCCTCATCATACCCTCCTACAAAACTTAAAGTTGTTTCAAGAACAAAATTCTCTCTTTAATATCTTTGCCTTTAAACACAAACGAGGCGGATACTATTATATCTACATACGGGGCGACTTTTGGTGCTGTCTCTTTATTTATGCCTCCATCAACCTCAATGAAAAAGCCGAACCCTCTTTTTTCTCTTATTTCTTTAATCTCCCTGAGTTTTTGAATGCAATCCTCTCTGAACTTCTGACCATAAAACCCAGGATGAACCGTCATCACAAGGACAAGGTCAACCATGGGAAGATAGGGGTCTATCTTAGAAAGTGGTGTATCGGGATTTAAGGTAATACCTGCCTTTTTCCCTCTTTCTTTTATCCTATCTATTATCTTGTGTTTGTTGCCCTCTGATTCTACATGGACGGTGATAAACTCACTCCCTATGTCTATAAATCTATCAATGTATTTTTCTGGATACTTAATCATGAGATGTGTATCCGCCGGGATGTGTGTGGAGTTGATAATCTCATGGGCAATATCTGGTCCAAAAGTGAGGTTATTGACAAACACGCCATCCATTACATCAAGATGGATAAAATCCACATTTGCATCCTCAAGCACCTTTAATGTTTTATTAAGTTTTAAAATCTCTGTGCCTATTATGGATACGGATACCTTTTTCATTGTTCATCCTTCCTCAAGTTTAATAAGTCTTCCATAAAGGAGCGCACAAAGGCATTTTTTATCATATCCATATTGCCTTTATGCTCAAAAAAGTCTTCAAGATTTCCCTGCCCCCTCTTTTCCAAAAGATACACATAGAAAAGCAGTTCAAATTTATCAATAGACGAGACAAGTAGTGCTTCTTTTGTGCTTCTTTCATTAAATTCAAGGTATGTATCAAGGATTTTCTTTTTAAGTTGGTCTGGTAATAGGGAAAAAAGGTCTCCTGCTGCGTCTTCTTCTGCCTTTTCTACTACATCGTTGCCAATATAATCCCTTGCCTTTTTATGTAAATCTCCTATAAGTACCTCACCAGCCTCGTGGAGTATTGCCATACTTATCGCCTTTTCAACATCTATGTCCTCACCTTGTTCTTTTAAAAGATTGGCGAGAATTAAGGTGATGAAACTCACCATATACGAATGTTCGGCAACAGACTCCGCATTTTTCAAACCAAAATAACCAAAGCCTGTCCTCGGCGTACTCTTGAGCCTTTCAAAATGTTCAAATAACTTAAATATCTTCTCCCTCTGCTCTTTCTCCATTTAATATCTCCTCAAGTTCCTCACCTGATACCACCTCTTTTTCCAGGAGTCTTTTTACTAAACGACTGAGGGCATCCCTATTTTGATTGAGTATATCCATTGCCCTTTTCTCTGCATCCTGTACTATTCTCTTTATCTCCTCATCTATCTGTTTTGCCGTGGCATCAGAATAGTATCTTTTTACACCAAGTTCCTTTCCAAGAAAAACCTCTTCCTCTGTTTTTCCCCATACAACAGGCCCTACTTTTTCGGACATCCCCCATTCACACACCATCTTCCTTGCAAGTTGGGTTGCTCTTTCAAGGTCATTTGCCGCACCTGTGGATTCACTACCGTATATGAGTTTCTCCGCTGCCCTACCACCAAGGAGGGTTGTTATCTGGTCTATTATATACTCCTTTGGATAGAGATACCTGTCTTTTTCTGGAAGTTGCTGGGTTGCACCCAATGCCATCCCATGTGGTATTATAGTCACCTTATGAACAGGGTCTGTGTATTTTAACTTCTTTGAAACGATGGCATGACCTGATTCATGATAGGCTATTCTCTCCTTATCATCTTCTTCTATTACAGCGCTCTTACGGGCAACTCCCATTGTTATCTTGTCCTTTGCATCTTCAAAATGCTTCATCAATACCTTGTCGCTTCTTTCTCTTGCAGCAAGGAGTGCTGCCTCATTTACAAGATTTGCAAGGTCAGCGCCTGTAAATCCAGGGGTCTGTTTTGCAATAACCTTGAAATCTACATCATCACCTAATTGAACTTTCCTGGCGTGTATTTTTAAAATCTGCTCTCTGCCTTTTATATCTGGAACTGGAACCACTATCTGCCTATCAAACCTGCCAGGTCTTAAAAGCGCAGGATCCAGTATATCAGGCCTGTTTGTTGCTGCCATTACCACTATGCCTTCGGATGCATCAAAACCATCCATTTCAACAAGCAACTGATTGAGCGTCTGCTCTCTTTCATCATGACCACCACCGAGACCAGCCCCCCTCAACCTGCCAACAGCATCAATTTCATCAATAAATACTATACAAGGGTAGTTTGCTTTCGCCTGATCAAACAGGTCTCTCACCCTTGCTGCACCTATTCCAACGAAGAGCTCCACAAACTCTGAAGCAGAGATGGAAAGGAATGGCACCTCTGCCTCTCCTGCAACTGCCCTCGCAAGTAAAGTCTTTCCTGTGCCTGGTGGACCTACGAGAAGAACGCCCTTGGGTATCCTCGCACCTATTTTCCTATATCTATCTGGATTTTTCAAAAAGTCTATTACCTCTTTTAACTCTTCCTTTGCCTCATCACATCCTGCAACATCCTCAAATGTAACCTTTGGTTTTGATTCTTTTAAAACCTTTACACTACTTTTGCCAAATTTTATGGCATCCTTTGGTCCGGCTCCAACCTTTCCCATAAAGAAAAACCAAAAAATGAGAAGTAGTAGAATCCATGGAAGATTGCCTATAAGAATATCCCAATATAGTTTCCTGCCCTTTGCTTTTACCTCTACTCCACTCTTTACAAGATCCCTCACGAGTTTCGGATCTTCGTACGGTATTCTTGTTTTAAAAGCGTGGTATTCCACATTTTGCACTTTCAATGGCACCTTGAGAACGCCCTTTATGTCTTTGCCTTCAATCACTATACTCTTTACATGCCCTTTTTGGACTTCATCCATAAATTCGGAAAAGTTTATATCTATACTCTTTTGCTGGTTAGTAAGATAATTGGCTATAACTACCACAGAAAAGAATAGCACTAACCAGAGAAGAAGTGTTTTAAGCCAATTGGAATTCAATCTCTTAACTCCTTTATGTAGGGCAAATTTCTATATTTTTCTGCCATATCAAGACCATATCCCACCAAAAACCTGTCAGGCACGGTAAATCCCACATAATCTGCATCAATATCCACCTTTCTCCTCTCTTTTTTATCCAATAAGGCACATATTTTAAGGCTTTTAGGACCACGAGAAAGCAATAAATCCTTTATGTATTTAAGTGTAAGCCCTGTGTCAACTATATCCTCAACAATAATAACATGCCTATCCTTTATTGGTATCTGGATATCCTTTAATATCTCCACTTCACCCGTAGACTCGGTAAACTTGCCATAACTTGAAACAGCAAGAAAATCTATCTCAAGGTCCATATCAATGAACCTTACAAGGTCTGCAAGGAAAATAAAGGCGCCTTTTAGTATGCCAATGAAAAGTGGCTTTTTGCCTTTATAATCCTTTTCTATCTCCAAAGCAAGTTCCAATACCCTTTTCTTTATCCTCTCCTCTTCAATCAAAAATAGAGAACCTTCCTCTTGCATACTTTTTAACCTCCAGTTTTAGATTGCCATCCTTTTTTTCATCTTTAAAAATACCCGGAACAAAAAAAATCTTACCGTTTTTTTCAAAAACAGGCCACATATTTCTCTTCCAGTATGGTATTTTGAGGTCAATGAAACGGTCTTTCAACTTTTTGCCAGAAATCCTATCTCCTTCCTTTCTTGTTCTCATAACAAATGGAAAGAAAGACTCATCAATCTGGCACTCCATGTTTCCCCTCGCCTTCCCCTCTTTTATGCTCACTGTATAGTTAAATTCCTTATTTTCTTCAATATCCTCAACACTGGTAAAGACCCTATTTAGCATGTATCTTTTAAATGAAAATGCAAGTTCATTATTGCCTATTGAGACCTCTATATTTCTTAAAACTATTTTTCCGCTTCCTTTTTTTATAAGTTGTAAGAACTGTGATACTTCATTGTAAGAGGGTGAAGGTATGTAGAGTTTTAAAAGCTGGACAAAAACAAGATCCGGAAGGTCTATCCCACCTACATTGTACACATGAGCAAATTCAGAATGGTGTATCTCTTTGCTTTTTATTATATTTACCTGTCTTTTGCTCCACTGGGCTGCACCTCTTAGAATAATCGCTGTCTGAAATATATGCTTTTTAAAATCTGGATTTATATTAGCAAAAAGTGGCAATATCTTTCTTATGTAGTTTCTCGTATATCTTGTGTCCATATTCGTTGAATCTATAACATAGGCTATTCTTCTTTCTCCTAAGTATCTTTCGATCTCATCTCTTTCAATGGAGAGTATGGGCCTTATTATGTTGCCATAGCGGGGAGGAATGCCAGATATGCCTGAAATGCCTGCGCCTCTTATTAGATTGAATAAAACTGTTTCAATACAATCATCAAGCGTATGTGCCGTTGCGATAAGGTCAAGTTTTCTCTCTTTTCTTACCTTTTCCAATATATCATAACGCTTTTTTCTTGCCCTCTCCTCTACCCCACTTTCCCCCTCTTTTATACCAGAAATACGCCTTACTACAAGATTATAACCTTTTTTAAGACAATATTCACGCACAAACTCTTCATCCCTCTGTGCCTCTTCTCCCCTTATCCCATGATTTATATGCACGCATTCAAATCTAAGGTTAAAAATGCGTGATAGGTCAGAAAACATCTCTGTCATGAAAACAGAATCAGGACCACCAGATAGTGCGAGTAAAACACCCTCACCACCATTTAAAAGATGCCAATTTTTTATAAATTCTATGATTTTTCCGAGAAGATACCTTTTCACTTTAAAATATCGTTTTTTCAAAAAGCACTTTAAAATAAACACCTATACGGGTCTGCTTAACATTTTTAATATTTTTGTAATTATTAAACCTGTAAAAGAATATACCAGTTTCTTTTTGTTTTCCTATCTCTCTTTTAATGTCTATGCCCAATATGTGTTCTACAATACCAGATGGCACGGGAGGGTTTTTGGGCATGTTTGAATGAAGCCAGTGCTCTTTCATAACACCTTCTCCATGATTGAGATAGGATAATTTAACCTTCCAGCGCTTGATTTTCGCATTCAAATAAAAATCCATTACATCTGGGCCGTATGGATATCCAATGGGAATGTTGTTAATTGCCCAGTTGTTTGTATCTGTATAATGGGTGTATGTATAGCGTGGTATGCGAATGAAACTTAAGTTCAATGACCTGTATTTTACATCCAATTCTGTTCCATACTTGGAAGTGCCTCCTCTGTCAATAATAAAATCATCATTTAAAAAGAAAAATCTTATGCCTTTATACCTTATGCCTAAAAGACCCATGAGATTCTCAGGCCCTGCATTGCTCCATCTCTGCAAGACATAATACAAAGCAACAGGATTTATGTATTTTAATATGTTCTCTCTTGTATAAACAACACCTTCGGATAAATATATGGTAAAGTCTTTTGATACATTTAAGCGAACGAGTTGTGCTGCAAGCCTTTTAAGTTCAAAGGTATCATTTAATCCTGCATTAAAAACAGAGAAGACTAAAGGACTTTTCTCAAACCTTATATGATAGAGAAAGTCAAAGGGATATCCGTTTCCATGGATAAAAAGCATTGATGGCCAGGTTAATGTATCCCGTCCAAACTTCACTACAAGGTGCTTGTGTTTGTAGGCTATATACCCCCTGGTCCACTTTACATCAAACAATCTATAATGGGTTATAACAGGTTGCCTATCAAAGGAATATGGATAATACATGGGCCTTGAGAAGGGGTCCCTGTAAGAAAGGGTATCTTTTTCAAAGGTCCTGTAAACAGAGCCGTCAAAAGAAATCCATAAATGAGGCATTAGGTCATATCTGAACATTATTTTGCCTTCTATTACCCAGAAGGGGTTCTGTTTATAGAGCATGCCTTCGCTATAAAGGCCAAAACTCGGAGTAAGGCCATTGAATAATGTGAATATAAGATACGCTATAAGAGACACTTTATAATTATAAATGCAAAGATGCGTTCTTAAAAAATGTATCAGGGCTTTGTAATGCGGAAAAATCTCTTTATAATATATACCTACTATTATGAAGATTCTTATTGACCCAGGGCATGGAGGTAAGGAAACGGGCGCAATAGGCCCAACAGGCTTAATGGAGAAGGATGTAAACCTTCGTGTGGCGTATTATTTGAAGGATTTTTTACAAAATGACAACTTTGATGTCTCCCTTACAAGGACAAAAGATATAACCCTTACACTCGCAGAAAGGGTTGAAATTGCCAAAAAACTCTCTCCTTGCCTTTTTTTATCTATCCATCACAATGCCAATGCAGAAAGAAATGCCTATGTGAATAGATTTGAGGTCTTTGTCCCATTTTCCTTTAAAGGACCCGCTGTTTCATTGGGTAAAAAACTCGCAGAGATCTTTTCTAAACGCAGAGGACAGATCCCCCTTGGTCCCTTACCTGCCCGTTACACTGTGCTAAAATCTTCCCCTTTTTCTGTCCTCGTAGAACCTGGTTATATAATCAATACTGAGGAGGAGAAGAGGTTAAGGGATGATGCATATTTAAAAGAAGAAGCAAGGCTTTTGTATGAAGGTATTAAATGGGCATTAGAGGATGGGTGCAACTTCAAACTCAAACTGAAAAGACACACCAAGAGGGAGATTATTATATCAAAAAAAGGGGTGGATCTTGCGAGTTTTGAGATACTTTTTGATGATATACCATGGCAGTACTATGAAACGGATGATGAAAACATAAGGGTTTTTTCTCCATATTCCTGGTATTCCCTTAAAATCAGAGGTATAACACACAAGGGCATAGAGATATTTCCATTTAAATACAAAAACCCAGAACATGTGCCCATTGTTTCATTCAGTCAGAGCGTAAGAGAATATGGTAATTTAAAACTCGTACATCTTTCCTTCTTTGATAATAGAGGGGAATATACAAAAAGTGGCATAAAACCGAGCATAAAGGTAAGAGATGGTGAAATTATCAAAAGTTCACCCTTTATTGAAGATAAGGGAAGTTTTTATTTAATACTAAAAACAGATAGGCCGGAAAACAATATTGACATATCTATAAGGGGATTTGAGGCAACAACGAGCGTAAGGAGCATAGAAGATTTAAGAAGCAATGAGATTGCAGGCATTACTGAGGCAAGTGGCATTCCCATTGAGAATGTTCTTATAAAACTCAAAGAAGGTTATACCTTTTCCGGGAAATTGGGGGTATTTAAAACAGCGATAGACAAAGAGATTACTTTTATCAAAAAGGGCGTATTCCCTTTTTATCTTAAAAACCCAGAACCTAAGAAAAATTATTTTGTTAAAATGACACCGATGTTTCCTGGCCTATTCAATAAGTTTATACTCTTAAGGACTTCAAAAAGAAACAATACCCATGATGCAAACTCAATGACCTTTGCCCTCATACTAAAAGAAATACTCTATGGCGCTGGTGCAAAAACCCGGGAGATAGAAACAGGGTTTCCTGGATGGGACAATGAACCATTTACTGTCCTCAGCATACAAAAAGAGAAACCAGACATATCACTAAAAATACAATCTAAGGAAAACAAACTCATCTTTTACTACTATTACAGGGATACCGATACCCTTGACATACTGAAGAGGGTAGCATCCTATTTCCATAAATTTGACATTCCAGATTTTGAGATCAGGGAATCTTCTGATTACTTTGTAATCCATCCATCTGGTAGAAGAATAGTGGTAAATGTGCCGTATAGCAATGATATAAAACAATTTTATCTCTATGCCTACGCATTTTTGCTTGGGCTTGAACACTATTTTAAAGATGAACCTATAACGCTTGAAAAAATAGAGGCAGAGGGTAATTTTGTAAATACTGAATACAAACTCTTTACCTTTCCTGTTAAAGATGGCTATGTTTTTGTGCCACGAAACATTTTAACATTAAAACTTTTAGGAGAGGATACAAGATGCATCCACTCGCCAGATGGAAATTAAGAAGTGTAAAACCCTATGTTCCTGGCAAGCCCATAGAAGAGGTTGCAAGGGAATTAGGCATAAAAACACGCATCTACAAACTCGCATCCAACGAAAATCCCTTAGGTCCATCGCCAAAAGCGATTACTGCTATAAAAAATGCCTTAAATCATGCCTCTTTTTACCCTGATGATTCTTTTTACTATCTGAAAAAGAAAATAAGTGAAAAGTTCAATGTGTGCGAAGACCAGATACTCTTTGGCAATGGTTCTGTTGAAATAATGCTCCAACTCGCATTGGCTTTTGTAAACCCAGGTGAGACCATCATTGCACCAAAACATACATTTATAATGTACAAGGTAGTTGGGAACATCATAGGTGCAAATGTTTTAGAGCCTGACATACATCCTGATGGATATGTAGACCTTGATAATATCCTACTTACCATGCCACCGGATACAAAAATCATCTTCATAGCAAACCCCAATAATCCAACAGGCAATATGATACCCCAAGAACACATAGAGCGATTCATGGAACAGGTGCGGGATGATGTTATAATCGTATTTGATGAGGCATATTATGAGTATGCATCATATTTTACCCATTTCCCGGATACTTTTAAATACATAAAAGAGGGGCGTAATGTAGTTATACTCAGAACCTTCTCTAAGATATACGGGCTTGCTGGATTAAGAATTGGGTATGGATTTACCACACCCCAGATATATGAGGCAGTACGCAAGACAAGGCTCCCATTCAATCTAAATAGCATGGCTCAAATTGCAGCAACTTCGGCTTTAGATGATGAAGAACATGTGAAAAGAACACTTAAAATAACAGAGGAGGGCCTCAGGTTCCTTACTTCTGAATTCAAAAAACTCGGTTTAAAATATGTCCCTTCTTTTACAAATTTTATTATGGTAAGATTTGGTGATAAAACCAAAATGGTGTATGATACTCTCTTACGGAACGGTGTGGTTACAAGGCCACTTGACCCTTATGGATTACATGACTGGCTTAGAGTCTCCATTGGCACTATGGAAGAGAACAAAAAATTTATCAACATAATAAAAGAGATTACAGGATGAAACTCTGGGGAAGAAGAAGATTAAGGGCCATCGCTTTATCCATCCTATATCAAATGGATTTACTGGAAGAATGGAATAACCGTGAAAAAATCACTCAAAACACCCTTAAAATGGAAAAAATAGACGACCCAAAAAAGAGGGAATTTACAGAAAACATCGTTAAAACTGTCTGTGAAAACCGTGAAAGTATTGATAGAATAATATCTTCTTATCTTAAAGGATGGGACATTGAAAGACTCAATGTAGTGGAAAGAAATATTTTGAGAATAGGTGTAGGTGAACTACTTTTTGGGATGGACATTCCATATAAAGTGGCAATTAACGAGGCAGTGGAACTTTCTAAAGTGTTTGCGGCAGAAGGGGCGGCCTCTCTTATAAACGCTGTATTAGACAAAGTAGCACGCGAAAAGGGGGTGAAAAAATGAGATATCTCGTACTCTCTGATATCCATGCCAATTTAGATGCTTTTGTGGCAGTATTGGACAAAGCATCTGAGATAGGTTATGACAAGATGGTATTTTTGGGTGATGCTGTTGGCTATGGCGTAGATCCAAAAGAATGCCTTGAAATTCTTAAAGATAAAATGAGCTATGGCGTAGCAGGTAACCATGATAAGGCTATTGTAAACCCGGATGAACTCTCTTATTTCAATGAAATAGCGCGGCAGGCAATTCTCTGGACACGAGAAAAATTAAAAAATACACCTTTTATTAAATTTTTAGAAGACCTACCTTACACCAAAGAGATTGAACCTGGTATCATAATCACACATTCCACCATATCCGAGCCACGTTATTGGGAATACATATTAACCCCATACGACGCAGAGGCAGAGTTTAATACAACCTTTTTTGAAATCATGCTCTATGGACATACACATATACCAATCGCTTTTGAATATCAGGATGAAGGAAAAGTCATCCCAATATTGGAGTCTACCATTTATCTTGATAAAAATAAAAGATATATTCTGAACCCAGGAAGCGTAGGGCAACCAAGGGATGGTGACAATAGGGCATCCTTTGCCATTTTAGACACAGAAAAATATGTTTTCAAAATATATCGGGTATCTTATCCCTATGAGGAGCAACAAAAAAAGATGCTAATTGAAGGATCTCCTATGGATCTTATAGACAGACTGGAAATGGGTCTATGAACTTTACATTTATCACACTCGGGTGCCCCAAAAATGAAGTTGATACAGCATACTATATAAAAAAACTTCAGGATTTGGGACACCATTTTGTATATGATGCAGAAAAAGCAGACTACATATTTTTAAATACCTGTGCCTTTATAAAAGATGCCATCTCAGAGAGTTTGGAAACCTATGAAGAACTTACAAAAAAATATACAAAAGAGAGGGTAATAATCACAGGATGTCTTGTAGAACGATTAAAGCATAGATTAGAGGGCGTTAAATTTATAAGGGGTGATGATATAGAAAAAATAAATGAAGTAATAGAAGGCACCTATGTACCTGATTTTTCCAAAAAACAGCAATTTATTTATAATGGAGAGAGGTTTTGCATAGATAACCTTCCCTATGCATATATTAAAATACAGGAAGGCTGTTCAAGAAAATGCGCCTTTTGCACCATTCCATTAATTCGCGGAAAGCCTCGCACAAGAAGTATACTGAGTATAAAAAATGAGGCATTGGAACTTGCAAGTAAAGGGAAGAAAGAAATAATACTTGTAGGAGAAGACCTAACCCTATATAAGGATTTAATCCCCTTATTAAAAGAATTAACAAAAATAAAGGATGTTAAACTTATAAGATTGATGTATCTTCATCCAAATGGCGTAAAAAAAGAACTTCTAAGGTACATAAGCGATAACCCAAAGATGGCAAAATACCTTCATATTCCCATTCAACATATAAGCGATAAGGTGCTAAAAAAAATGGGAAGGAGAGGTGGCGAGAGGGCTGTTAGAAAGGCCATAGAATATGCAAGAGAACTCTTGCCAGATGCATTTATCAGAACAGAGATAATGGTAGGATTTCCTGGTGAAGATGAAAGGGATTTTGAGAAACTCCTATATTTTCTTGAAGAGATGCACATTGAGAGAATAGGCGTTTTTAAGTATTCCAATGAAGAGGGAGCAAAAAGTTTCCGATTTACACAGGTACAAGATGAAATAAAAGAAGAGAGATTCCAACGGGCTTATTTACTTGCATCACTACTTATGGAAGAGGCACAAAAGAAACTAAACAATAAGAAGATACGAGTCATCTCAGACACATCTACCATTGGAAGAACCGAATTTGATGCCCCTTCATCAGATTTTACAGTAAGATTTTCAAAGAAGACAAAGCCAGGCAACATATACAAAAAGAAACTCGTATATAATGAGCATACTGACGAATTAATTGCATTGTAAACAAACATGGAAGTTATAGATTTAAAAGAACAATACAAAAAGATAAGGCCTGTTATTGTAGATAGAATATCAGAGTTTGAAAAAATCTGGGAGCAAAAAGACCATACAAAAATCTTTCATGAGTTTGTATTCTGTCTACTTACTCCACAATCCAAGGCAAAAATGGCACAGAAGGCATTAAATAGCATGATAGAAACAGGGATAATATATAAAGGTTCGCATAAAGATATAGAGGTATTTCTAAAGGGCGTAAGATTTTACAAAAACAAGGCAAGATACATAGAAGAGGCAAGAAATAGGTTTTTCAAAGATGGCAGGTTTCTTGTATTAGACCTCATTGATGAAAAAGACCTTTTTAAAACAAGAGAGGTTCTTGTAAAGAACATCAAGGGCTATGGATATAAAGAGGCATCACACTTTTTAAGAAACATAGGGCTTTATAGAGACATTGCCATATTAGACAGGCATATAATGAAAAATATGAGAAAATACGGGTATATTGATGATATACCAAAATCATTAACACCCAAAAGATACATAGATTTTGAACAGAAATTTATCAAATTCGCAAAAGACATAAACATACCCCCACATCACCTGGACCTTTTACTCTGGTACCTTGAAGCAGGAGAGGTGTTCAAGTAAAAATTTTTATTTTTCAATAATTTTACATTAAAATAATAAAACGTAGGGATATGTATTTAAGGAAGAGTATAAAAATCGTTTTGGAGAAAGGCACATTTCATAAAGACGCCCCTGTGCTCATCCTGGGTGAGACAGGCACAGGCAAGGAATACTTAGCCCAAAAAATACATGAGAAGTTGGGTATAAAAGGCAAGTTTGTTCCTGTGCACTGTGCATCCATTCCAGATACCCTCATAGAGACAGAACTCTTTGGACACAAAAAGGGTGCATTTACCGATGCAAATGACCACAAAAAAGGACTTTTAGAGGAGGCACACAACGGCACATTATTTTTAGATGAGATAGGAGATATTCCATACCATATCCAGATAAAACTATTAAGGGTAATTGAGACAAAGCATTTCAGAAGGATTGGGAAGAACTTTGTATATATAAGAAAAAACTCTGGGAGGTTTTTCTGCTGAAGTTAAGTAAGATTTTCTCTGATGATAACAAAAGAGAAAGGTTTATAAAAAACTTCAATTCACTATCAAAAGGAGGTGTAGCAAAATGAGCCCGATTTTAGTAGTTGGAATCCTATTTCTGTTAAGTAGCGCAAACCCGGGTAAGTATTCTTTGGAGATACCCTTCTTTAGGCAGAAGCCAAAAATAGACGGGAATCTTGAAGATATATGGCAAAATGCTGTGAAGATTGATAGTCTTGTTGAAAGTAGTCCAGAAGCCGGGAGGATTCCTCCTGTGAAGACCGAGATATTATTGGGATATGATTCAGATGCCCTATATGTTGCTTTTATCTGTTACGATGATATGTCAAAAATAAGGGTGCATAATGCCAAAAAGGACGCATGTTTTGGGGATGATATTGTAGGTTTATCCATTGACTGTTTCGGAAATAGAGAAATGGCATTTACTTTTGAGACAAATCCATTAGGTTGCCAGATAGATGGAAAATCTTGGCAGGCAATATGGGAACAACGTTCTGACTTTGAATGGGAATCAAAAGGAAAATTGTATGCTGACCATTGGGTGGTTGAAATAAAAATCCCATTTTCAACCTTAACATTTCCCAGGAAGGAAAATCAAATATGGCGTGCTCAGTTTTTTAGGGTTAGGCCAAGAAAGGAGGTTGAAGCATACTATTGGTTCCCAATGGAACAAGATTTCTCACATCAATTGGACCATATGGGTGAGATAAAATTTAGCCTCAAAAAGAACCATCCATTATTCTCTATCATTTATCCATACTTTTTAATCTCTAAAACAGACTTGGAAGATAGCACATCCTGGGACCACAGAATGGGTATGACGGCTGACCTCGGACTTTCTAATAATTCCCATATTCTTCTAACTGTATTCCCTGACCATAAAGAGATAGAGAGTGACTATCCCGTAATTAGTATTAACAGGAAAACAGCGGTTGGGTATCCTGAAAAGAGGCCATTCTTCAAAAAGGCAGATGAAATTTTTCGATTTCCATTTTATGCATTTTACAGTCGTTCTATAAATGACCCCTATTTTGCTGGAAAGTTCTTTTTAAAAGGGGAAAGGATGGATATAGGTGGTATCTCTGCTTACAATAGAAATTCCATATGGATAGTGCCTGTCGGAGAGTATAGTTCTATGATAGGGGGAAAGTTAAATTCACTTGTAAATATGTTTACAATTGGGTGGAAGGCAAAAGAAAGCTCTCAAATTAGGGCTATCTTATCTCAGAGGTTGACACAGGGGAATGTTGAAAATGGGTATCAATTAGTTGGAGGCATTACTGGTGGTTTAAGAATATCAAAGGAATTAGATATTTACGGTAGTGTCCTTGCCTCACATACAAAGGAAGTGATTGATACATCTTTAAGTTTTTATTCCTATATTCCAGACAGTTTTAGCGGTAGATTTTCTTCTGCGTTTGATGGAGAGACATTCTCTGGATATGCATATAGGGGAGGAATAACATTTGCTAATTCTCATTTTTATGCAGATATATTCAGCGAAGATGTCTCTCCAACTTTTAGGGATCAGAATGGATATATAGCGACAAATAATAGAAGGTCTTACTACTTAAATTCTTATATACCATTTTTTCTTCATTCCTCATGGGCAAAGGAAATAAAATTAGGAGTTAAAAGTTCTTTGAATAATACATACAGGAACAAATTCTTATACAATTCCATATCTCCCTATATCTCACTCTCCCTACCTTTTCAGACAAATATACGGTTCGGCTATGATAAGGATAAAGAGCTGTTTCAGAAAAGAGAATTTAAAAAACATTTATTATCAACAACTATAGAATCTTCACCACATTCCTGGGTATCTTTGAATGGAGGGCTATACTTTGGAGACGAAATAAACTACTACGGCAATCCCCCAGAACTTGCTAAATTTATTTCTACCTCGGGAGGAATTACTTTTTCTCCCTTAAGGGCATTTTTATTAAATGTTTCCTATAATAGAGAGAGGTTGGACAATATTTATGACATATATACCCTCTGGATAAAAACAGAGCTTAGCTATAAATCAACCTTTTTTAGGGGGATCGGCTATTATGATGAACAACAAGAACTTTACTACCTTGTCCCTCTTTTTTCCTATAAACTCAATCAACACGGTTATGTATATATAGGCGGGTCTTTAATATTGCCCAGGAAGGCTAAAAAATTAGAGTATTACCAGATATATATGAAAATTTCATTAGCCATAAATGCAATAAGGGGGTGATAAGATGTATCTTTTTCTTCTTTTATCATATTCAATATTTTCTTTTCCTGAGATGGATACAATTATCAAAGTCCAGGATTTCAAAATGGGGTTGAATGACACCTTAAATGTTTCTGTTGAGAGTGGAGATATCTATCTAATGGGGTGGAGAGAGAAAAGATTAAAGGTTAAATCAAAAGTGATTTTTTCAAAAAAGCCAAGAAAGCCAGATATAGAAATAAGAAGGCTTAGGCACAAGATGATAATAAAGGGAAAGGTAAAGAAACCAAATAAATACTCACGGACAGATTTAGAGATTTACTTTCCAGCACAATCTGAAGTATCTGTTATAACTGATAATGGTGACATTAAAATAGTTGGAATAAAGAATAAATTGATTGCTCGGAGTATTAATGGAGATATTACCTGTAAGGAAGTGGATGGAAAGATAACCCTGACAGCAGACAATGGCGATATAGATTTAAAAAAATCAAGGGGCATACTCTTGTGTAAATGCACAAATGGAGACATATCAGGGGAAATTGGTGAGGATATTCCAGATTCTGTCTATCTGGCGGCGGAAAATGGTTCCGTTTCCCTTAAAATTAAATTAAGGAAGCCATCGATTAAGGCAGAAGTAAATAATGGAGAAATATTTTCAGATTTTCCTTATAATATTCAGTCACCTTCAAAAAGACCAAAGATAATAATTTCTGCCTTTAATGGGGATATTTACATTAAGAAATAAAACCTGTGAATTTTAATCCTAATAAAAAAGGTATGACTTCCCCCTCCTCTTCCGTTTTTTAAGATTCCTTCGTCCTTACTGGATAAAGGGGTTATTTGCGTTCTTCTTTATGCTCTTTTCAGTTGGTCTTCAATTACCCATGCCATTTTTGACAAAGTATCTCATTGATAAGGTCCTGGTGATGAAATCATTCAGAATATTGAATATCATTGGATTTGTCCTTATAGGTGTTCTATTACTTCGTGCAGCCTCCATATTCATAGAGCGGTATTTACTTGCCACATTCAGAGGAAGGGTATTATTTGATTTAAGAATGAAACTGTTCAATCACACCGAGAGATTGAGATTATCATTCTTCCATAATAGGGAAACAGGATATTTAATGAGCAGGCTTTCAGGTGATGTGAATGCAGTTCAGGGTCTACTTGCTGATACACTTGTATCATTTGGGCAGAATGTCCTCACATTCATTGCAGGTATTGGTGCAACCTTATATATCCATCCAAAACTTGCCTTAATCTCATATTCTATTTTGCCATTCTATGCACTTTCCATAGGTATATTCAATAAGAGAATAAGAGATATGAGCTATGAAGTAAGGGAGGCATTTGCAAAGATGAATAAAGACCTTCAGGAACTATTATCAGGGACCACAGTATTAAAGGCATTTACAGCTGAGGTTTATGGGAGTCTAAGACTAATAAGGAGTGTGAAGGAGGGCATAAGAAAATCTGTTCACCTTGATATACTATCTACATTATTCAGTATATTATCTGTGCTCATATCAGCAGCAGGTCCTATTGTCTTAATCTGGTATGGGTGTGGAGAGATAATGAGGGGGAGATTAACCATAGGTGGGCTTATGGCATTCAATTCATTTTTAAGGTATCTATTTGGACCAACACAGAGTTTAATGAACCTGAATCTATCCATCCAGCGTTCACTTGCCTCAGTAAAGAGGATATTTGAGATATTGGACACAGAAAGAGAGCCCTATGATAAAGGGAAAATAGCATTAAAGGAGACAAAAGGGGATATTCAATTCAAGAATGTTTCATTTTCATACAATCAGGAGCCTGTATTAAAGCATATCACATTCAGTGTTAAATCAGGAGAGAGGGTAGCGATAGTGGGAGAAACAGGTGTTGGAAAATCTACCATTGCATCATTATTATTAAGATTCTATGAACCCACAAGCGGAATAATCACAATAGATGGGAATGATATAAGAGACATAAAACTTGCATCACTCAGGAAAAACATTGCCTATGTATCACAGGATATATTCCTATTCTCAGATACAATAAAAGAGAATATAAGGTTCGGGAGGAGGGATGCGACAGAGGAAGAAATAAAGGAGGCGGCAAGGATTGCAGGTGCAGATGAATTTATCCAGAGACTTCCAGATGGATACAATGCAGAGGTAGGAGAAAGGGGGGTAAAGTTATCAGGTGGGGAGAGACAGAGGATTGCCATAGCAAGGGCAGTATTAAAAGATGCACCAATACTTATTCTTGATGAGGCGACGAGCCATCTTGACAGAAAGACAGAAGAGAAGATAGTAAGGTCCGTAGAAAAAAACACAAAGAATAAAACCCTTCTCATCATAGCACACAGGTTATCCACAATAAGGAACGCAGACAGAATAATAGTATTGAACAATGGAACAATAGAGGATACAGGCACACATAAAAAACTTCTTACAAAATCCCATGTATACAGGACATTGTATAA